>JAIXTG010000159.1 GCA_027484285.1 Oxalobacteraceae bacterium
GACAAGCCGAAGAAACCCAAGCTCGTGCGCGACAGCTTCACGATGCCGGAGGACGAATACGCGCTGCTGGCAAAGATCAAGAAGAACTGCGTCGCAGCCGGCTTCGAAGTGAAGAAAAGCGAATTGCTGCGCATCGGCGTCAGCCTGCTGGCCGGCATGGATCCGAAGAAGCTGCAATCGGCGCAGCAGGCACTGCCGCAACTGAAGGCAGGCCGCCCCAAGAAGCAGAAGTAATTTCGCCTGTCACAGGCCGGGCGACGGCGCCCGCTAGCTGCCGTCGCTGGCCGTCGTGCGGGCAGCGGCCTTTTCGCGCCCGAACTGGCAAGGCTGGTGGGCGGCGACGAAATGCAGGTCTGCGAAGCCGGCGCGTACCCGCTCCCCGGTGTTGTCAGAATCGGCCGCGACGGCAATGAAGGTCAGCGCGGCCCGCTCGACGCCGAAGACCTTCGTGACGTCGGCCCGCACATTGACCCTTTCCTCCATCCAGCTGCCGGCGTCGCCATTTCCGCTGCGCTGCACTACCATGCGCGCCCGGTCGGTATAGGCATTCGGCCTGACCGTACCGACCGGCTGGCGGTTGTCCCACACATAATTGATTGCCGCTTCGGGCACCCTGTTGCCATAGACGGCACGCGCGAGGGCCAGCGCGGTCCGGTCCGCCAGATTGAGCGAGCCGGGCGGCAGGTCAAACGCCAGATACACCCGGGCCGCATAGTCGTCGCCGCTGCGTCGCGTCATGTCGGCCGAGCGCACTACCCCGTCGATCCGCCAGCGCCAGCACAGCACAGGATGGCGCTCGAGATCCACCTCGACCGGACGGCCGAGCAGCGCCATGCTGGCATCGGCCCGCGCCTCGACGGCCGCAATCCCGTCCCACAGCAGGCTGCGGTACTCGGTCGCAGGCACCTGCTTCTCCAGGCGCACCACTTGCCAGGGATGACCTACGACGGGCACTGACGGATCGAAGCGTCCCACCGTCACCTCGGCCTGCACTGCCGCGCTCGCCGGCAAGCCCGTCAACAATGTCAGCAGAAACAAAAGTTTACGCATGGGCATCCCGGCCGCAGCCGGCTCATTCAGTGGATGCGGCATGCTAGAAGGAACGTGTTTCAGCGTGATGACCGGTGCCCGGCCTGTCATGAAAATTTCACTAAAAAATGCGAAGCTACACGGCGTCCGGCGAGGCATGCACTCGCCTCCCTCACCTTTGGCAGCCATACCAATGAGCGATACCGAAAATCAGTCAGGCAATCCGGATTTCTCCAGCATCCTCGACGCCCGCCTGTCGCGGCGCAGCCTGCTGAAAGGTTCGCTGGCGGCTGCCGCGGCAAGCTACATCGGGGGCGGCCTGCTGCTGTCGGCGGCCGGCGATGCGAAAGCGGCCATGCGCCAGCTGAAACTGGCGTTCAGCGCGGTGCCGAAAAGCCTGGCAGATGCAGTGCAACTGCCCCCCGGCTACTCGTACAGCCTGTTGCTCGCGACCGGCGACCCGATCGCGGCCGGCGTTGCCGACTATGCCAACGACGGCAGCGATGAGGCGGGCAGCTTTGCCCGGCGTGCGGGCGACCATCACGACGGCATGCATTTCTTCGGGCTCGGAAGCGGCGATCAGCGGGATCCGCGGGCGACTTCGCGCGGCCTGCTGTGCATCAACCATGAAGCAGTGACCGCCGCCTTCCTCCATCCGAAAGGGCAGACCATCGCCGACGGACGCCGCATTTCGGACCAGGAGGTACTCAAGGAAATGCTGGCGCACGGCGTCAGCGTGGTGGAAGTGGAGCGCAGCGGCCGCCAGTGGCGGGTACGCCGCGACTCCCGCTTCAATCGCCGCATCACCAGCTTCACCGACATGGAACTCAGCGGCCCGGCCGCACGCAGCCGCCTGCTGGTGACCCGCTACTCGCAGACCGGCACCCGTACCCGCGGCACGCTGGCCAATTGCGCCAACGGCCATACGCCCTGGGGCACCTATCTCACCTGCGAGGAAAACTGGGCCGGCTACTTCCGCCGCCTGCCGGATGACGATGCCCGGCGCAGCCCGAGGGAACTGGTGGCATTCCGGCGCTATGGCGTCGGCGGCAAAGGCAAGGAGCTGTGGGCCACCGTGCAGCCCGACACTGCAGACAACCGCTACGGCCGCTGGGATGCGGGCGTGCGCGGCACCAGCGCCGACGGCAGCGATGATTACCGCAATGCGGCCAATACCTACGGCTGGGTGGTCGAGATCGATCCTTTCAATCCCGAATCGACGCCCCGCAAGCGCACCGCCCTTGGCCGCTTCGCGCACGAGGGCGCCTGGCCGGGACCGGTGGTGGCAGGCGAACCGCTGGTCTGGTACATGGGCTGCGACTCGCGCGGCGAATACATTTACAAATATGTTTCCAGTGCCCGCTGGGACCCGGCAGATGCAGGCAAGGGCATGGCGGCCGGCGACAAATATCTCGACGACGGCAAACTGTATGCGGCGCGTTTCAATGCCGACGGCAGCGGCGACTGGCTGGAACTGAAGCTGGGAATGAACGGCATCATGCGCGACGGCTCGCCCTATGCGTTCACGGACCAGGCCGACGTGCTCATCCACGCGCGGCTGGCGGCAGATGCCGCCGGCGCGACGAAGATGGACAGGCCCGAGTGGGGTGCGGTCAATCCGCGCAATGGCGAGGTCTACATGACCCTGACCCACAACCAGAACCGCGGGCCGGAACAGGTGGATGCCGCCAATCCGCGCAGCTATACCGACGCGCGTGCCGGCAAGCAGGGCAAGGGCAATGTCAACGGCCACATCATCCGCTGGGCGGAGCAGGACGGCAGGGTGGCCGCCACCCGCTTCCGCTGGGATGTATTCCTGTTCGCTGCGCGCGAGTCGGCCGACCGCGAACGCGTGAACCTGTCGGCGCTCACTGCCGAGAATGATTTTTCGTCACCGGACGGGCTGTGGTTTTCGCAGTCCGGATTGCTCTGGATCGAGACGGATGACAGCGCCTACACCGACACCAGCAATTGCATGCTGCTGGCCGCGATTCCGGGACAGGTCGGCGACGGCGGCAAGCGCGACGTGCCCAATAGCGATGCCGGTGGCGAACGGCGGGTCAGCACCCAGGTTGGCGCCGAGGCCACCGCTTCCACGCTGCGGCGCTTCCTCGTCGGCCCGGTCGACTGCGAGATCACCGGCCTCGCGGAATCTCCCGATGGTCGTGCGCTGTTTGTCAACATCCAGCATCCGGGCGAGACCACGAAGGGCGAGGATTTCAATCTCGCCAATCCGTCGACTTACCTCAGCCACTGGCCTGCCGGCGGCCAGGCGCGCCCGCGTTCGGCCACCATCGTCATTACGCGCGACGACGGCGGGATGATTGGCGCCGATTTCGCCTGAGGTCATACAACCGACACACGGCTGTCACGCTCCGGAAGCATTCGCACCCTAATCTCCCCCCGTAAATCAACTACGAGGAGGACCGATGCGACTGATGACCGTTGGTGCGGATGCCACCCCGAACTTCGCCAAGCTTTCCCTCAGCCTCGCCACCACGCCCGAAGAAGTGCGCGAAGTCCAGCGCCTGCGCTACAAGGTGTTTGTTGAAGCGATGGGCATTGATACCCTGCGCAATGGCGAAGGCCTTGAGCGGGATGAATTCGACGAGGTCTGCGAGCACCTGATCGTTCGTGACACCCGCACGCTGCAGGTCGTCGGCACTTACCGCGTGCTGGGCGCGCGCGGCGTTGCCAGCACCGGACGCTTCTACTCCGAAAACGAATTCGACCTGTCTCGCTTGCAGCACCTGCGCCCGCGCATTCTCGAGGCCGGACGCGCCTGCATCCATCCGGACTACCGCAGCGGCGGCGTGATCATGATGCTGTGGGCCGGCCTCGCCGCCTGCATGCGCAAGGAAAATGCCGAATACCTGATCGGCTGCGCCAGCGTCAGCCTCGCCGACGGCGGCTCGACCATCAACAGCATCTACCGCAAGCTGGCAGCAGAGCACATGGCGCCGCCCGAGTACCGCGTCGCGCCGCGCCTGCCCTTCCCGCTGGCCGACGAAGCGCCGGCCGACTGCGCCCTGCCCCCGCTGATCAAGGGCTACCTGCGCAGCGGCGCATGGATTGGCGGCGAGCCGGCATGGGATCCCGATTTCCACAGCGCCGACCTGTTCATGATGCTCCCCCTGTCACGGCTCGAAGGACGCTATGCGCGCCACTATCTGAAAGAGCCGGTGGCTGCATGAATTCACGCGACCCCCTGGCGAATACCGAGTTTCCGCTCAAGCCGCGCCCGCACAAGCATGCCCCCCAGCGCTTCCGCACGATCTGGATCTCCGACGTGCACCTCGGCACCAGCGGCTGCCAGGCCAAGCGGCTGCTCGAATTCCTGAAGGCGACCGAGTCCGACAAGCTGTACCTGGTCGGCGACATCGTCGATGGCTGGCAGCTGAAGCGCCGCTGGTACTGGCACCAGACCCACAACGACGTCGTGCAACTGGTGCTGAAGAAAGCCAAGAAAGGGACCAAGGTCATCTTCGTGCCGGGCAACCACGATGAAGCGGTGCGGCAGTTCATCGGGCTCGACTTCGGCGGCATCAAGATCCGCGACGAGCATGTGCACACGACTGCGAACGGCAAGCGCATGCTGGTACTGCACGGCGACCGCTTCGACGGCGTGATCGCGTGCGCCAAGTGGCTCGCCTATGTCGGCGATTCGCTGTACACAATGATCCTGAAATTCAACCAGGTCTACAACGGCTGGCGCGCGCGCGCCGGCCTGCCCTACTGGTCGCTGTCGCAGTACCTGAAGCTGAAGGTCAAGAATGCGGTCAGCTACATCAGTTCGTTCGAGCAGGCGCTGGCGGCCGAGGCGCGCAAGCAAGGGGTGGACGGAGTGATCTGCGGCCATATCCACAAGCCGGAGATCCGCGACATCGACGGCATCCTCTACTGCAATGACGGCGACTGGGTGGAGAGCCTGTCGGCGCTGGTCGAAGACCAGAGCGGCGAGCTGCGCCTGGTCGACTGGCACGAGGTGATGCTGCGCTGGGAGCAGAGCCAGTTTGCGCCGGAGGATGACGCATGTCCGGTGCCGGCCTGAACCGGCTGGTCCGGTACTGGGAGACCGCCCTGTTTGATCACTTCGAGCTGACGCCAGTGCACGACACGCCGCGCAGTGCACGCAGGCTGCGGCGCGTGCTGGTGCTGTCGGTATCGGCCGGCAACGGCCATGTGCGGGCGGCCGAAGCCATTGTTGCCCACGGGCGGGCCGAGTTTCCCCAGCTCTCGCTGCGGCACCGCGACCTGATGCAGCTGGTGCCTGCCGGCTTTCGCAGGCTCTACAGCGACCTCTACCTGCAGCTTGCCAGCCGCATGCCGGAAGTGTGGGGCTGGCTCTACCGCCGTACCGACAGGGTGTCGCGCAACAGCCTGCCCGAACGCCTGCGCCGCCGGGTGCAATCGCTTTGCTGTGCGCGGCTGTTCGACGAGATCGCCGAATTCGCGCCGGACGCGATTGTCTGCACCCATTTCCTGCCGGCGGAAATCCTCGGCGCCGCGGCTGCCGCGGGCAAGCTGCGCTGCCCGGTCTGGGTACAGGTGACCGACTTCGACCTGCACGGCCTCTGGGTCCAGGAAGGCGTGGCCGGCTACGCGGTCGCCAACGAGGAACTCGCATTCCGCCTGAGGCAGCTCGGCGTGCCCGAGTCGCGCATCCTGGTGAGCGGCATACCGGTCATGCCGGCCTTTGCCGCGCCGCCCGACCGTGCAGTCGCTGCTGCGCGGCTGGGGATCGAGCCGGCACGGCCGACCCTGCTGATGATGGGCGGCGGCGCCGGCGTCGGCCTCGATGCAGCGCGCATCCGCGCGCTGCTGGCCCGGCACCCCGACCTGCAACTGGTCGTGCTGGCCGGCCGCAATGCGGCATTGCTGCAGTCGCTGAAGGCGATGGAACTGTTCTACCCCCAGCAATTGCGCGCGGTGGGATTCACAGACGATGTCGCGGCCATCATGGCCTGTGCCGACCTGGCCATCACCAAGCCGGGCGGCCTGTCGACCTCCGAATGCCTGGTGATGGGCTTGCCGATGCTGCTGGTGAACCCGATTCCCGGGCAGGAAGAACGCAATGCCGCGCTGCTGCTGCAGGAAGGCGTGGCGCTGCGTGCCGACGATCCGGACACGCTGCAGTTCCGCCTGAACCAGCTGCTTTCCTCACCCGGCACACTCGCGCGCATGCGCACGCGGGCGCAGGCACTCGGGCGACCGCAGGCAGCGCAGGCATTGCTCCACAGGCTGCACGGATGACTGCCTACCTGCCCCTGCTGAGTACGCTGGCGGCCGTGCTGCTGCTCGGCTTCTTTTTCGCGAAACTGGAAATCGCCATCGAAGGCGATGCCGGCTGGGCGGCCAATCTGCCGACATGGCGCATAGAGCACCACTGGCTGCTCGACCTGCTGTGGGGCGGCCGCGCGATGACGGGCTACCACGCATGGGCGTTTTCACTGGTAGCCCTGTTCTTCCATTTCCCGCTGGTCTTCAGCGGCGACTATTCATGGTCGGCAGTGCAGCGTGCGCTGGCCTCGATCATGCTGTTCTGGGTGTGCGAAGACTTCCTGTGGTTCGTGCTGAATCCGGCCTATGGTCTCCGTCGCTTCGCCAAGACCCATGCGGGATGGCACAAGCACTGGATCGCCGGTGCACCGGTCGAATACTGGATTTTTACGCCGATCGGATTGTGGTGGCTGTGGGCGTCGTACCGTTGAACGACGAGGCCGGCGTCCCGCCTGCCGGCAGCCGGCTTACTCGGTGAAGAACTCCGGTGCCAGCACCGCCTTAAGGTAGACCTCGTTGCCATCCTCGCGGTCGCGCTGCGCGATCCACCACGCATTGGACTTTTTCACGGTCCAGTACTGTTCCTTGCCGGTCAGCAGCAGCGCTGCCACCTGGCCCAGCCAGGGCTGGTGGCCCACCACCAGCACCGGCCCGCGCGCGTCCGGCCAGCCGGCTGCCTTGAGCACGTCGGCAGCGCTTGCTTGCGGACCGATCTCGTCGACCAGCCTGAATTTGCGGCCAAGCGCCTCGACTGTCTGGCGGGTGCGGACGGTCGGGCTGCAGAGGATTTTGCAGCCGCTCGGCAGGCAGCGGTCCAGCCAGGCCCCCATGCGCACCGCCTGCTTGCGGCCGTGCGGCGTCAGCTGGCGCGCCTCGTCGGGCGTGCCCTCTTCTGCCTGCGCATGGCGCCACAGGATCAGGTCCATCAGCTGCCCAGCTCCTTCATCAGGTAAGACTGCGCCTCGAACGGCTGCTGGCGCGCACTCGGCTTGCGGCGGTGGTAACGGCCATCGCTGTCCAGCTCCCACGCGTTCAGGTTGTCCTTCAGGTAGGGCTTCAGCCCCTCGTCGATCACGCGCCTCTTCAGCGCCTTGTCCAGCACCGGGAATGCCACTTCGATCCGGCGGAACAGGTTGCGGTTCATCCAGTCGGCGCTTGCGAGGTAAATGTCATTCGCACCGTCATTGCGGAAATGAAAAATGCGGCTGTGCTCGAGGAAGCGGCCCACGATCGAGCGCACGCGGATGTTTTCCGACAGTCCCGGCACGCCGGGTCGCAGCACGCAGGCGCCGCGCACGACCACGTCGATTTTCACGCCCGCCTGCGACGCTTCGTACATCGCCTCGATCACCGATTCATCCTGCAGCGCATTCATCTTGGCCGTGATCTGCGCCGGCCGTCCCTCGGCCGCGATGCGCGCCTCGTTGCGGATGGCTTTCACCAGTTCCTTCTGCAGGTCGAACGGCGCCACCCACAGGTGGTTCAGCTTCTTCGGACGGGTCAGGCTGGTCAGGTTGATGAACACTTCGTTGACATCGCGCGCCAGCGCCTGGTTGGCAGTCAGCAGGCCGAAGTCGGTGTAGAACTTGGTGGTGTTCGGATGGTAGTTGCCGGTGCCGAGGTGCGCATACAGCTTCAGCTTGCCCGACTCGCGCCGGATCACCAGTGCCATCTTCGCATGCGTCTTCAGGCCGACCACGCCGTACACCACTTGCGCACCGACGCGCTCGAGCTTGTCCGCCCAGTTGATGTTCGCCTCTTCGTCGAAGCGCGCCATCAGTTCGACCACCACCGTCACTTCCTTGCCGTTCTGGGCAGCAGCGATCAGCGCTTCCATCAGCGCGGAATTCATGCCGGTACGGTAGATGGTCTGCTTGATGGCGACCACCGACGGATCGCGCGAGGCGGTGCGAATGAAATCGACGACCGGATCGAACGACTGGAACGGATGATGCAGCAGGATGTCCTGCCGCGAAATCAGGGGGAACAGGTCCCCGTTGGTCGCAGGCACGGAAAGCCTCGGCGCAAATGGCGCAAAGCGGAACTCCGGCTTGGACGCGTAATCAATCAGCTCGTTCAGGCGCACCATGTTGACCGGTCCGTCGACCGGGTACAGGAACTCGGGTGCAATGCCGAACTGGTCCAGCAGGAACTGGGCAAGATGCGGCGGGCAGTTCTGCGCGACCTCGAGCCGCACCGCAAAACCGAAATGGCGGGTCTGCAGTTCGCCCTTCAGTGCCTGGCGCAGATTCTTCACTTCTTCTTCATCGACCCACAGGTCGCTGTCGCGGGTGACGCGGAACTGCGAATAGCCCAGCACCTCGCGTCCCGGGAACAGGTCGGCAATATGCGCATGGATGATCGACGACAGCAGGCAGTAGGCCGCACCCTTGCCGCCCAGCCCGTCGGGCAGGCGGATGATGCGCGGCAGCACGCGCGGCGCCTTCATCACGGCGATCGAGGAGCCGCGGCCATACGCATCCTTGCCGGCCAGCTCGACGACGAAATTCAGGCTCTTGTTGACGATCTGCGGGAAGGGATGGGCAGGATCGAGCACCACCGGCGTCAGCAGCGGCCGCACTTCGCGCTCGAAGAATTCCTTGACCCACGCACGCTGGGCCTCGTTGCGTTCATTGTGACGCAGCAGGTGAATGCCATTGTCCGCCAGCGCCGGCAGGATCTGTCCGTTCAGCACCCCATACTGCTGGCGCACCAGCTCGTGCGCGACTTTGCTGACGGTATCGAAGCCTGGCAGCGAAACCGGCTGCTGCGAGCCGCGGTCTTCGCGGTCGCGCGCCATCAGGCCGGCGACGCGCACTTCGAAAAACTCGTCGAGGTTGCTGCTGACGATGCACAGGTATTTCAGCCGCTCCAGCAGCGGAATGCGCACGTCTTCCGCCTGGGCCAGCACGCGTCGGTTGAATTCCAGCAGCGACAGTTCGCGGTTCAGCAGGCGCGGCCCGACGGGCACCGGAACTCGCTGGGTGCGCGCCGCAGCGCGTTGGCTGGCAGGGGCGGTAATTTTTTTCAAGGCAGTCATTCGCCTGAGCGTAGGCGCGCCAGATGACAAGAAAATGACATCTTATAAAATGTTGCAAGTTTTGCCCTGCATCCGCCTGCGCGGGATCAGGCAATCCGTCAGTCGCTCGTCAGCCAGGGCGAATGAAGCTGTCATAAAGCTGACACAAAATCCGCCTATAGTCCGCTCGTCTCATGACTGTCAGACAACCCTAGAGGAGTAACCATGCGTACCAAGCACCTTATCCACGGCGCTGCAGTTGCAGCGACCGGCCTTCTGCTGTCCCTGTCCGTGCATGCCGCCGAAATCACCGGCGCCGGCGCGACCTTCCCGTTCCCGATCTATTCGAAATGGGCCGAGGC
>JAIXTG010000360.1 GCA_027484285.1 Oxalobacteraceae bacterium
CGAGAGCACCTATGGACGATCACGAAAACTTGCCGCTTAAGCCGTCAAAACGCTCAACTGCTCCACAACATCAACAGATGCACAGCACGGAAACCCGAGTTTTCAAAGGCCTTCCGCGCATCCGATGGGCGGAAGATGCCGATTCGGGCCCTGAACTCGCTGCCGCTCGAGACAGCGCCTATTTCTGGTGGTGGATGTTTCTGAAAGAGAGTCGGGATTACCGTCGGGCGCTGTCAGGTCGAACCGAAGAACCGTTTGCCAGCATGGCAAGAGACTTTGGACGTCTGGGGGACAATTTCGACTATTGGTGGCTCACGAGGGGTAGAGAGATATTTGCTGAGCAATTAGCGCTCCCTAAGGTGCGCTCCCTCGAACATGGGGTGCAGGTCAACCTCGACCAAATCAATCCGAAGCTGGTATTGGAAGTGCCGCTCACCATTCGGCGAGCAGCGATTCTTCGGCAAATCGGCAAGCTGCTCGATGAGCATCACGAAGGCGCAAAGCTACGGGTGTTCGAGCATGGAACCGCTAAGCGAAAACTTTACGCTCCATCCCGTATGCGTTTGCCTACTTTGAAGGTGCTTTACGATGTGTGGAAGGCCAGAAAAGAAGCGCCCAATGGCGAATGGCATGAAATCGGTGAAAAACTACGACTGAGTCCCGCGTTCATTCCCTATGCCCATGACAGCAAGGAAGAAGTCAAATACAAACGGCGTTGCATGACCTTGGTTGTACAGCGCTTTCACCGAAAGGCAGAAGCGCTGATCAACTTTGCCGCCCGCGGCGACTTCCCAAGGGTCAAATGATGTCCTTTAAAAGGACAATCAGACCAATTCGACGGCCCGACGCATCATGTCCTCGTTAGTATCAATATACCCTTGAGTCGTGCTAATGCTGCGATGGCCTGCCAAGCTCATCAGGACCCGTACACTGACGCCTTTGGCCGCCAAGTTTGTGATGAATGTACGGCGCCCCGAATGGCTACTGGCGCCCTCAATACCCGCCCCTTTGTAGAGATAGTGGAAGTGCTGAGCCAAGGTGTTCGGTGTGAATCCCGATCCTGCCCGCTTTTGCGTGTAGAACAGTCGGTCGTCGGGTTTTGTCGGCGGATAGCTGCGCAAGTAGGCTTCGAATTCCTTTTTCAGCTTGGCGTTGACGAACACGACACGACCGTCGCTGCCTTTGGTCTGTTGGGCATCGAGTCGAATCTCATTGCGTAGCTGCCCTGCTAAGTCGATCACGTCGCCGAACCGCAAATTAGCGACTTCGCCCACGCGCATTCCCGCATAGTGTGTCGTTAACAGCATGGTTCTATTGCGAAGCGCATGGGGACGCGTTGCAATGTAGTCCAACACGCGACGCAGCTCTTGCGCAGTTAATGTTTTTGCTTGTTTTGGCATAGCGTTTCCTCCTAACCAAAATTTCGCTATGCGCACAGCGTAATTTCTTTGCTTTTTTTCTGCGACCGATTTTTCCGCGTTTCCCTGCAAGCTGTATTTCCTCCAAAATTCAATGGCTTAACCCCTCATTCCCAAAAGAACCAACACTTTGTCGAGTTCTAATTGGTTTTCGTATTTAGCCCGATTCGTTAATGAAATTGCAGGAAACGTGCAGACTCGCTTAGCTGCCCTACAAGCTGCTTTTCAGCTTCGCAGCTACTCGACTATTCGGCTTGCTCTAAAAACTTGCTGTAGCACGTCCATTGCAGTCACTGAGTGAGGGGCATGCTGTGAGCTCGCTCTCGCTCAATTGCAGCACTGCGATCTTCGCATTTAGGAAAACGAAATTTATCGTGCGGAACGATCAGCCTTATCTTCACAATGTTGTGCACCATGAATAAAGCGAACTAGCGTTCGCTTGCAACGTCACAAAGCTTCGCTTTGCTCGTTGCCACTTTCTTTTCATCTTGAATAAAACAATTGATGAGTAAAGATATGGCTGGTTTTTGAGGTGCACGACGGCTATGTGCTCGATATTTAAAAAATAAAGGAGCAACATACCCGCCGCTTCATGCCCAAAACCGATCTGGTTCCGTCGGACACGACTGTAGAAGGATTCAATGAGAGACGGTCGTATTGAAACTCTCAACCTGCTTCGGCGTTAGCCTACTTCGCAGTAATCCTGCGGCATCCACCTTCACGTCGTGCAACTTCTACAGCAACACACGACAGGTGCGGGGTCATTAGCCGTCATATTACAACCCGCGTTTTTACCCTTTGTTTGCAAGCGGTTTATCTTGCTTTCGTTTCTTGCCCTTCCTGTTTTCCGCAAACAACTTACGGTTTACTTTGGACACGATATTTAAAACTGAGTACGCCACTTTCATTGGCATAGCGTCGCGTTTTTTTCGAACTCGCAGACGTTTTAGAAAATCCACTAACTGGTACGCCTGAGCACTAGTTAGGTAGTCGTAAAAATTACGCAACAGAGCTTCTGCTTCTCGTTGGGCAATCAGAAATTCTGTCGGTATATCGGTATCCGCTAGGTATCTCGGAGTAATGTGCACACTCTCAATCCACTTTTCGGTAATGCGCGAAGCAATTCTTTCAAATCTCGCTGCAGCGAACCGTTCATTGTCTTTGCGTCTCATGCAAGTATTTAGTCGAACCAAATAAAAGCAAATATTTTTCATTGGTTCTTATGCCGATTAAGTGGCAATCACAAAACCCTCAGCGAATTTAGGTCGCCCTTTGGAAGAATTGGCCATAAATTATGTGTGCTGTTTAAATCGACGGAGAGTACACATGAATACACTCGCAATGCTGAAATTCACATCGATCAAAAAGCCGACGCAACAGCCCGCGGTTATGCAACGTCGAGCGAAGCTATCGAAAAAGCTGTTTGAGCAAATCGAGCTAGCCAAGGCGCAGCGTGATGGTCGGTCCTACAGCCCGACTCGACTGCGGCGTTTCAAGAGCATCGAAACGGGTATCTCACAGATGATCGAGGCACCCAAGCGCATCAAGCCATGGTGGTGGACAGGACAAGACGGAAAACTCTATCTAACAATTTTCTATGGCAGCCGCGCGCTCTCGTTTGGAAAAGGCAAGTCGGCCATTGAAGTGGGATCCAGCACTGATTTGCTCGTTGCGCTTGAGACCGTCAAGAAGGCAGTGGAGATAGGGGAACTTGACAACGAAATTGAAGCGGTCAGCGGTGCGCTCAAGGCAAATTTCAAGCAATAGACGTCTAGCTGGCTCAGCTAAATAAGGAAAAGGAGATCGATATGCGATTCTATGAATTTTCCCCTGCTGAGCCAGCCTTACAGCGCCAAGCACAGCCAAAGAAGAACACCAGAGTCTCACCACCAGCGCCGCCGACGACATCACCCGAGACAACGGTTCAACCTCGTGCGCTACTTCGCCGCAAGGCTCAAGATAAGCTAACCGCGCAAATCACCAAGAGCGCCCAAAACCTCACACCAACGCAGGATGACCTGGTGATCGCTTTTACGAGGTTTTCGGACGCGCAGCGCAAGGCCGATGCGGAATTTAAGGAGAAGCGCACCGCCACTGCGGCGGCAGCGGCAGCGTCAAAAAATAAGGGCTAACCTTGAACATGTCCTTTAAAAGGACAAATTCTCCAATGGTTCGTTACCGTCGGCTCTGGAGCAGACCAATATTCATTTCTGCCGACAGCTCCGAAGCATAGAATTGTTCGATCATCTGTACAGAGGTTCTCGCATTTCTTGCCAACGTCAACAGGTCGATACCTTTTCCATATAGCAGCCGAAACATGATCGCGGTATGCCTGAGGCTATACAGCGTTCGTTGCTGTCCCATTTTGCCCGTTCGTAGACCTGCGGCAACCAA
>JAIXTG010000045.1 GCA_027484285.1 Oxalobacteraceae bacterium
GCGGTGATGAATGGCCGGCTGGCTGCGGTCAGTGTGAAAGTGAGTCGCATCGTATGGGGCGCATCGACGATTTACACGCTGGCCAATGGTGACAACCACCTCGGCTATGCCGGTGTCTGCACGCCGAAGAACGTGCCCTGAGCTCCGTTCGCGGCCGCAGGCTCAGTGCAGTGCGGCGGCATGGCTGCGGCACCAGTCGGCAAACTGCGCGGCCGGCAGCGCACGACAAAACAGGTGGCCCTGCGCCGTATGGCAGCCATGCAGGCGCAGGTAGTCGAGCGCCTGCGGCGTTTCGATGCCTTCGCCGATCACGTCGGCACCCAGTGTCCTTCCCATCGCGATGATGGCCTCGGTAACGGCGCGGCTGCCGCGGTCGTGCCCGAGCCGCTGCACGAAGCCCTGGTCGACCTTGAGCTTGTCGAGCGGGAGTCCGGCCAGAGCGGACAGGCTGGAGCACCCGGTACCGAAATCGTCGAGGGTGATGCGGATGCCGGCCCGGTGCAGCTCATGGAGCACGGCGGCAGCCTCATCGGTGCGCTCGGCTATCGCGCTTTCGGTGACTTCCACCTGCAGCAATGAAGGATCGAGCCCCTGCTCGCGCACGATCGCCAGCAGCCGCTGCGCAAAGCCGCGCTGGCGGAACTGCAGCGGCGAGATGTTGGTCGCCACCGGCACCGGGGGCAGGCCTTCGCCGGCCCACGCAGCCTGCTGCCGGCAGATCTCGCGCACCACCCAGTCGCCGAGCGGACTAATGATGCCGCTGGCCTCG
This sequence comes from Oxalobacteraceae bacterium, assembly GCA_027484285.1. Taxonomy (GTDB): domain Bacteria; phylum Pseudomonadota; class Gammaproteobacteria; order Burkholderiales; family Burkholderiaceae_D; genus Pernthalerella. The sequence goes on from JAIXTG010000045.1 coordinate 770, forward strand.
GCAATCGGGATGAAACGGTCGGGACCGACGGCATCGCCGGCAGGCAGCCGCAACAGGGCCTCGGCAGCCACGATGCGTCCGGTCGGCACATCAATGACAGGCTGGTAGTGCAGCATGAAGCTGCCCTGCGCCAGGCAGTCGCGCAGCTGCGCTTCGACATTCTGCGACGCATCGGCACGGTTATGCAGTTCGGGCGTGAACACCCGATAGCTGGCGCGCCCGGTTTCTTTGGCGCGGTACATCGCCAGGTCGGCACGATGCAGCAGGGTATCGAAGTCGCTGCCGTGCAGCGGATAGAAGCTGATGCCGATCGACGCGGAAATGCCGAGCTCGAGACCGTCGAAGCAGAACGGCCGGCTCATGGCGTCAAGCACGTGGCGGGCGACGGTGGGCGCGGTGTAGCCGCGACCGAGGTAGGGCAGCATGATCACGAATTCGTCGCCGCCGAGGCGACCCACCAGGTCTTCATGGCGCACGCAGGACTTGAGGCGCTGCGCGACTTCCTTGAGCAAGCGATCGCCAACGTCATGCCCGTACAGGTCGTTGACTGGCTTGAAGCGGTCAAGGTCGATGAACAGCAGCGCGCCGCGGCTGTGGCTGCGACCGGCGGCAGCCAGCAGGTGGCCGGCGTATTCGAAAATGAGCGCGCGGTTGGGCAGCCCGGTCAGCGGATCATGCTGGGCCGCCTCTTTGACGCGCAGTTCGGCCAGCTTCTGCTGGGTGACATCGAGCATGGTGCCGATGAGGCGCTGCACCTTGCCCTGCTCGTCGATATCGGCGATCGCGCGCGCGATCATCCAGCGATAGCCGCCGTCGCGGTGGCGCATCCGGTACTCGGACTGCAGCGTGTCGCCGGGCGTGGCCAGCAGTGCCTGCAGCCCGGACAGCGCCGCCTCGCAGTCGTCGGGATGAAGCCGTGATAACCAGGTCTCGAACTGATCGGGCAACTCTTCTTCCGCAAAGCCGAGCAGCCCCTTCCATTGGGGCGACAGGTAAACCCGGTCGTCGGCAAGCGACCACTCCCATGCGCCGAGATGGGCGATTTCGACGGCGAGCCGCAGCCGCGCCTCGCTGTCCCGCAGCGCCTGCGCGCCTGCGCGCTCCGCGCTGATGTCGGTGAAGACCGCAGTGCATTCATCGCGCCCGGTCTGGTAGGCATACACATGCAGGAATTTGCCGGACAAGGCGAAATAGGTATCAAAACTGGCCTCGCCGCCATCGCGCGCGATACGGCCGTAGATAGCCAGATAGTCTGCATCAGGTACGCGGGTATCGCCGAAAACTTCGGTGAACAGCCGTCCCTCGACCATGCTGCGCGAGAGGCCGACAATCTGTGTGTAGCCGTCGTTGATCTTGTCGATACGTACATTGACCGGGTGACCGTTGTCGTCATACAGGACGACAAGACGTGCCACGGCGACCGCATGTTCAGCGTCTGGCGGCTCGTTGAGGGGCATGACAGCTTTATGTTGGCGTCAGAAGAATAAAGACCGGGAAACGCCGTCAAGGTTCAGCGATGCCGGCAATCATGATGCCGAATGTAACCAGCGGCCCGGACCGCAGTGTTGTCGCGGCTCAGGCCGGTGACGAGGGGGAAGTGGCGCCGGCCGCGTCGGCTTGCAGCTGCTCGTAGCGCGCCTGCAGCTGTTCACGGGTTTCGATGCGGGAAGGGTCGACGGGTATGCAGGACACCGGGCAGACCTGCTGGCATTGCGGCTCATTGAAGTGGCCGACGCACTCGGTGCACTTGCCTGGATCAATCTGGTAGATCTGCGGCCCGAGGAAGATCGCACCGTTCGGGCACTCGGGCTCGCAAACGTCGCAGTTGATGCAATCGTCGGTGATCATCAGCGCCATCGCAGCACCTCCGTCACGAAC
>JAIXTG010000345.1 GCA_027484285.1 Oxalobacteraceae bacterium
AACGCGAGGAAGGCCTGGTGCGTGCTGAGGAAGATCCGATTTTTCATGCGCTGGCCCAGTGGTGTGGGGCGCAGTCGGTCAAGTACGGGTCCCTTGACTTCGGAAAACTGCAGGCAGATATTGCGCGACGCGAGGTTCTTCTCGAGATCGGTCAGGGTGCCCAACGCCGTGGCATCGAGCTGGTTGACCGCCGACATGATCAACAGTATACCGCGAGTCCCCGGCTGGGCCCGGAGCAGGGCGTCGATCTTCTCCTCCAGCATGTGGGCGTTCGCGAAATACAGGCTCCCATCGATGCGCAATGCGATCAGGCCGGGCAGGGTTTCCACCTGCTGCCGGTCGATATTTCTGAAATGCTCGGTCCCGGGGATGCGTCCGACGATGGCCATGTGCGGCCGGCTGCTGCGCCACACCCGCATCGCGAGCGAAAGTGTTACGCCAAGCAGGATGCCCTTCTCGACACCGAGCAGCAGCACGCCGGCGAAGGTCAGCAGCAGCGACAGTGCATCGGCCTTGTCGTAACGCCACGCATCTTTTGGGGTCCTTATATCGACCAGCGTGGTGACGGCAATGATGATGGTGGCCGCCAGCACGGTGTGTGGAAGGTAGTGGAACCAGCCAGTCATCCCGGCGACCACGCAGCCCATCAGTGCGGCAGAGATGATGCCGGCGGCAGGGGTGTTGGCGCCCGCAGTAAAGTTCACCACCGAGCGGGCGAAGCCGCCGGTCACGGGATAGCCGCCAGACAGTGCGCTGGCAAGATTGGCGGCGCCGAGGCCCATCAGTTCGCGGTTCGGCTGGATGCGCTGGCCGCGTTTCAGGGCCAGTGATTGAGCGACCGCCACACTTTCGACGAAGCCGATCAGCGAAATCAGCAGCGCCGGCAACCAGAGTACGCCGAGCCGGGACCAGCCGCCCGCTGGCAGTGCGAGGGCAGGCAGGCCAGAAGGCACGGCGCCGACGACGGCAAGGCCGGCGCTCCGGTCGATGCCGGTTGCGGCTACATAGGCGGTGGCCGTGACTACTGCGGCCATGGGTGCCAGCCGGGCCGCAAGGTCGGCCAGCCTCGGTGCGCAGCCAAGCGACTTCAGCAACCACGCCAGCCACAGGCGGGCGAACAGCAGGAAGGCTAGCGTAATGCCGCCGATGGTGGCGGCCACGGGGTTGATCCGGTCAAGCGAGCGAGCCAGTGCGGCCAGAGTGGACACACTGCTGCCTGAGGGTAATGGCACGCCCAGTAGCGATCCAAGCTGGCCTATGGTGATCAGGACCGCCGAACCGGAAATGAAGCCGCTGATGACCGGACGACTGAGGAAGTAAGCCAGGAAACCCAGTCGGAGCAGGCCGGCCGTCATCAGCAGCGTACCGGACAGCAGTGCCAGCAGCACGGCCAAAGCAACGTACTCTGCAGAGCCGGGCGTTGCCAGCGGCGCCAAGGCACTGGCGGTCATCAGCGACGCGACTGCGACGGGGCCGACCGCCAGCGTCATGCTGGTGCCGAACAGCGCGTAGGCCAGCAAGGGCAGCACACTGGCGTACAGCCCGACCTGCGGCGGCAATCCGGCCAGCATCGCATAACCGAGGCTCTGCGGGATCAGCATGACGGTGACGATCAGGCCGGCCGTCAGGTCGCCGCCTAGCCATTGACGCTGGTAATGCCGAAGCCATTCAGGGAGTGTGTTCGTGAGCTTCATTGTCCAATTTCCTGGCGGTTGGGGCAGTCACTTGCGCCCGTGGAGCATGTTTTTGCGCGGGCGGCAGCCAGGCTTTTTCCGCCAGATACGGGGCATGAGCGCTTGGTTGCGCAGGAACAGGGTTTTGCCCGGAAGCGAACAGATGGACTGGTGCGGATACATTATATTTACATACAAAATATAAGTAAATATAATGTATGCGACTTAATTGATCTGCCAAGGAGACCGCAATGACTGCTTCTGCTCCCCAGCCTCAGGTTCACGGGATTGTTGATCCCGCGACCTGGACGGTCACGTATGTCGTTTATGAAAAGGAAGGTGCGCCAGCCGCGATCATCGACTCCGTGCTCGACTATGACCCGAAGTCCGGCCGTACCCGCACCGGATCGGCCGACCAGGTGATTGCTTTCGTAAAAGAGAAGAGGCTCCAAGTCGAATGGATTCTGGAGACCCATGCGCATGCCGATCACATCACCGCTGCGCCCTACCTGAAGCAGACGCTTGGCGGCAAGACTGCCATTGGTGACCGGATCACGAAGGTACAGAGCACCTTCAAAAGCATTTTCAACCTTGAGCCCGGTTTCGCTACCGACGGCCGGCAGTTCGATCACCTGCTGCAGGACGGTGAAAGCTTCACGATAGGCAACCTGACCGGCCGCGTGATGTATGTGCCCGGCCACACGCCAGCATGCGTCGCCTACCAGATAGGAAATGCGGTATTCGTAGGCGATACCTTGTTCATGCCGGATGTAGGAACCGCACGCTGCGACTTTCCGGGTGGCGATGCGCGGGCCCTGTTCAATTCAGTGAAGAAGATTCTGAGCCTGCCGCCCGAAACCCGGCTGTTCATGTGCCATGACTACCCGCCGAACGATCGTCCGGTAGCTTTCGAGAGCACGGTAGCTGAGCAGCGCGCGAAGAACATCCACGTACGCGATGGCATCAGCGAAGAGCAATTCGTCGAGATGCGCACAAAACGCGACGCCATGCTGGAAATGCCGGTGCTGATCCTGCCCTCCGTGCAGGTCAATATCCGTGCCGGGCAAATGCCTCCCAGGGACGGGAACGGCATTGCTTACCTGAAGATACCGGTCAACGCCCTTTAGGAGCGACCGCCAAAGAAAAAACCCCGGCAGAGCATTCTGGCCGGGGTTGTTTTCAGGTGCTGCGGGCTCAGGCGAAGTTGCTCGCCGCGAAGTCCCAGTTCACCAGGTTCCACCAGTTCTCGACATACTTCGGGCGGGCATTGCGGGTGTCGATGTAATACGCATGCTCCCAGACGTCGCAG
>JAIXTG010000080.1 GCA_027484285.1 Oxalobacteraceae bacterium
ATCTTGCTGGTGTCGACCGCTTCGCCTTCGTTGAACACCATGCCCGACAGCAGGTGGCCGAAATCGGGCTGGTTCACGCCCAGCATGTCCATCACCACCTTGCTGGTGACGCCGATCTTCTTGCCGACCACGATTTCGCCCTGCTGCAGGCGGCGCTCGATCATGCGCAGCTGGATCTGGTAGGCGTCATCGATGGTGATATTCGCTTCGCGATTGGTCAGCGGCTCGATCGGCACGCGCGATACCAGCGATTCATACAGCTCGTCGCCGTACAGCTGGATTTGGTTTGGGCTCATCGCCATGGCTGCAGTCTCCGGTGTTGTGTCGGTTTCAGATCTTGATCATCACGTTGCGCAGGTCGGTATAGAACTCGAGCGAGTGCACGCCGCCCTCGCGGCCGATGCCGGACGCCTTCGAGCCGCCGAACGGCGTGCGCAGGTCGCGCAGGAACCAGCTGTTGATCCAGCACAGGCCCACGTGAACCGAATTCGCCATCCGGGTCGCCGTCGACAGGTCCGAGGTCCAGATCGAGGTCGCGAGGCCGTACGGCGTATCGTTCGCGAGGCGTACCGCTTCCTCTTCGGTATCGAACGGCGCGATGTGGCAGCAGGGTCCGAAGATCTCTTCGCGGATGATGGGCGAGGACTCCGGCAGGCCGGTCCAGATGGTCGGTTGCACAAAATGGCCTTCCGCGTACTTGCCTGACATCGTCGGCGTGCCGCCGCCGGTGACCACGTTCGCGCCCTCGGCCTTGGCCTTGGCGTAGTACGACAGTACTTTGGCCTTGTGTTCGGACGAGATCAGCGGGCCGAGGCCGACGCCGGGCTCGTTCGACGGGCCGATCTTCAGTACTTCAGCCTTTTCCTTCAGCGCGTTCACGAATTTCTCGAAGATGGGACGCTGCACATACACGCGCTCGGTTCCGAGGCAGACCTGGCCGCAGTTCTCGAAGGCGGAGCGGGTGACGCCCGCCACCGCCTTCTCGAAATCGGCGTCGGCAAACACCACCGCTGCATTCTTGCCGCCAAGCTCGAAGGACACCGGGCGCACGCCTTTCGCGGCGGCGGCCATGATCGCTTCGCCGGTACGGGTCTCGCCGGTGAAGGTGATGCCGTCCACGTCCGGATGGCGGGTCAGGAATTCGCCGGCCGAGTTCGGGCCGAAGCCGTGCACCACGTTGTACACGCCCTTCGGAATGCCGACGGTGTTCATTACTTCGCCCAGCAGCGTTGCAGTCGCCGGCGTTTCTTCGGATGGCTTGACGATGACTGCGTTGCCGCAGGCGAGCGCCGGACCGACTTTCCAGGTCATCAGCAGCAGCGGCAGGTTCCAAGGGCAGACCACGGCCACCACACCGAGCGGCACGCGCACGCCGTAGCTGATGGCGGTCCCGCCATCCGGCGTCGTCATCTGGAAGCTTTCGGTCGGGGCATTCTTGATGATGTCGGCAAAAATCTTGAAGTTCGCGGCGCCGCGCGGGATGTCGATATGCGAGGCCAGCGAATGCGGCTTGCCGGTATCGGCCAGCTCGGCCTCGAGGAATTCATCGAAGCGGCGGCTGATCTCGTCGGCCACCGCATTCAGCATATCCACGCGTTTGACGACGCTCAGCTGGCCCCAGTCGCCGGCCAGCGCGGCGCGCGCGGCTTTCACTGCAGCATCCACTTCGGCCTGGCCGGCTTCATGCACCAGGCCGATCACGCTGTTGTCGACCGGCGCGCGGTTTTCGAAGGTCTTGCTGGTGGCGACGAATTCGCCGTTGATGAAGTTCAGGAATTGTTTCATGGTCTTTTCCGTGTTCTGAATGGGTTAGGCCAGTCCGATCGCGTTTAGTCCGGCGCGCGCGCATTCCTCATCCTGCTCGGCCGAGCCGCCGGATACGCCGATACCGCCGATGCGCGTGCCGTCGGCAACGATCGGCAGCCCGCCGCCGAAGATCACCAGCCGCGGACGCTCGGCCAGGCCCGCGCGCAGGATTTCGTCGTTCTTCAGGATGTCTTTCCATGCCGCCGTCGGGAAGCCGAAGCTGGCCGCGGTATAGGCCTTGTCGATTGCGATCTCGACCGAATGCAGGAAGGCGCCCGGCATTCGCAGGAAGCCGGCCAGCACGCCGGCACGGTCGGTAATGGCAACATTGATCGTGATGCCGAGCTCGCGCGCATGCGCGACTGCGGCCTGCAGCGCCTGGTGCGCGGCCTCGGCCGAGATCACCGGCTGGTTCACGCTGACGGAAGGGGACTGGGTAGCCATGGCTGATTTCCGGTTTGGGTTGAATGAACTTTAGGCTTCACAAGCTATACTGTCCAATACTGAATTTTGTTTCGGCGATACCTTAATGGTATGGCTTTCGAACGGGAGGCCCGGATGGACCTGAAGCAGATGCGCTATTTCCTCGCAGTGGCAGAGGAACGCAATTTCACCCGCGCCGCCGAGCGCCTGCATATGGCGCAGCCGCCGCTCACGCGCCAGATCCAGGCGTTGGAGGACGATATCGGCGCGCCGCTGTTCATGCGCACCAGCAAGGGCGTGGCGCTGACCGAAGCCGGCCAGGCCCTGCTGGCCGAAGTGCCGAACCTGCTGGCGCTGGCGCAACGGGCGAAGGAGCGCGCGGTGCTGGCCAGCGAAGGGCAGAGCGGCCGGCTCGACATCGGCATCTTCGGCTCGGCAGTGCTGGACCTGATTCCGCGCATACTCGCGCGCTTCCACGCCGACCGGCCGGAAGTGAAGATCGTGCTGCACAACCTGACCAAGCACGAGCAGATCGCCGCGCTGCGCGAGCGCCGCATCAGCGTCGGCTTCAA
>JAIXTG010000357.1 GCA_027484285.1 Oxalobacteraceae bacterium
AAAGCCCATCCGGACGTGCTGGAGCTGTTCTACCAGGTGTTCGACAAGGGCACGATGGACGATGCGGAAGGCACGCCCATCGATTTCCGCAATACCCTGATCCTGCTCACCTCGAATGCAGCGCAGGATGTCGTGAGCGGCGTCTGCGCACGCCAGCCTGACGCAGCTGCCGAGGAAATCAACCAGGCGCTGCGCCCGGCGCTGCTGCGCCAGTTTCCGTCGGCCTTCCTCGGCCGGGTGATCGTGGTGCCCTACCGGCCGGTCTCCGATGCGCAGCTGGCACGCATCGTCGCGCTCAAGCTTGCGCAGCTCGGCGAACGCATACGACAGAACCACGGCGCGACATTCAGCTGGGACGACGCCGCGGCCGGCATGATCGCCGCCCGCTGCCACGAGGTGGAAAGCGGTGCGCGCAACATCGACCACATCATCACCCAGTCCCTGCTGCCGGAACTGGCATCGCAGGTACTGGCGCGGATCGCCGCCGGCAGCGCGTTCAGCGCAGTGCGGCTCGAGCCCGGCACCGATGGCAGCCTGCAGTTCCGGCTGTCAGGCGGAGACGGCGCATGAGAAGCGCGTACACCCAGGATACGCTGCGAATTTCGGTCAGCACCGCGTTCGGCAGGGACAAGCTGCTGGTCGAGAGCTTCGAAGGGTCCGAGGAACTGTCGCGCCCGTACAGTTTCAGCCTGTCGCTGAAATCGGACGAGGTAGCGCTCGACCCGGCGAACGTGGTCGGCACGTCGGCGACCGTCAGCGTGGCTCATCCGGACGGCATGGTCCGGCATTTCAATGGCATCGTCAGCCGCTTCACCCAGTCCGGACTGGATGCCGATTTCGCTTATTACAGCGCCGAGCTGGTGCCGGCGCTGTGGCTGCTGTCGCTGTCGCGCGACCGAAGGATCTGGCAGGGCCAGACCCCGGTCGAGATTATCGAGGCCGTACTGAATGCCAACAGCATCGTGTTCGACAACCAGCTGACCGGCAGCTACGAGGCGCGCGAGTACTGCGTGCAGTATGACGAAAGCCCGCTGGATTTCATTTCGCGCCTGATGGCACAGGAAGGCATCTTCTATTTCTTCACCTTTGCGTCCGGCGCGCACACGATGGTACTGGCCGATACGGCCGATGCATTCAAGGACTGCGAAGGGGCAACGCTGGAAATGCGCGGCCGCGGCGATGACCGCAACTGGGCCGACAGCATGCTGCGCTTCGAAGCCAGCGGGCGGCTGGTCACGCAGGCCTTCAGCGGCAGCGACTTCGATTACCTGCAGCCGAGCACTGCGCTGCTCGCCAGCGTGGCCGGCAGCGCGGGACGCGGCACGGTGTACGACTATCCTCACCTGCGCAATTCGATTGCCGGCGGCAAGCAGATGCTGGGGCTGCGCTCGCAGGCGAGCCAGCTTGAAGCCGAGACCAGCAGCGGCGAAAGCAACTGCAACAGCCTGCATGCGGGTGGCGCGTTCACCCTGGGCGGCCACCCGAATGCCCGGCTGAATGCTCGCTACGCGCTGCGCCGGGTCAGCCACCGGGCGACCGAAAACGGCTACAGCAACCACTTCGATGCTTTCCCGGCATCGGTCACCTTCCGGCCGCCGCGCAGCCTGCCGCGCCCCACCGTCGCCGGCAGCCATTCGGCCATCGTCGTCGGCCCGGACGGTGAAGAAATCTGGACCGATGCACTCGGCCGCATAAAGGTGAAATTCCACTGGGACGCCTCCGACGCCATCGACGACAGCGCATCGTGCTGGGTACGGGTGGCGCAGGCCTGGGCCGGCAATGGCTGGGGCAGCCTGTTCATTCCGCGCATCGGGCAGGAAGTGATCGTCAGCTACCTCGACGGCGACCCCGACCGGCCGCTGGTCACCGGCAGCGTCTACAACGGCGAGCAGGCGACGCCGGTCGAGCTGCCGGCGAAGCAGATGCAGAGCGTGATCCGCTCGCGCCCGACCAAGACCGGCGACGGCAAATCCGCCAGCGCCGAAATCGAGGACGGGCGCATGCATGGCAACGAGATCCGCTTCGATGACAAGAAGGGCGATGAAGAGCTCTACCTGCATGCCGAGCGCGACCTGAAGATCGATGTCGAGGACGACCTCGAAACCACGCTCTACAAGGGATCGGAAGAGCACCTGATCAAGAAAGGCGACCGCACTGTCGAGGTCACCGAGGGCAGCGAGACCCATACCGTCGGCGGCACCCGCTCGCTGGTGGTCAGCGGCGACGAAAGCCACGAGAACGGGGCTGCGTTTGCGCACACGGTCGCCAAGGGCTACACGCTGGAAGTGACCGAAGACATGGAACAGACCGTCAAGGGTAGTTCGACCATCAAGGTCAGCGGCGATCTCGTGATCGATGTCACCGGCAATATCACCTTCAAGGCCGGCGGCACGCTGGAAATGTCATCGGGCACCGACATGACGGTCAAGGCCGGCGCCGGCCTCAAGAGTTCTGCAGGCGCCTCGTATGCAGTCAAGGCCGGTGCCGACCTGAAGCTCGAGGGCCTGTCGATCGCCGGCAAGGCGTCCGCGTCGGCCGAGGTCGACGGCGGCGGCATGCTGACCCTGAAGGGCGGCATGGTGAAGATCAATTGAGGCAGCAATGAACGACCAAAGCGACAAGCTGGAGATACGCGATGACGGCGGCCTGCTCAGGCACTCGGTCGGCCTGCTCGACCGCGCGCTGCATGGCCTGGTCGAAAGCTTCGATGCCGACGGGCGGCTGCTGATGCGCAGTGCCTACCGCGACGGACAGCGCCATGGCGGCAGCGAATACCGGCAGGGCGAGCAAGTCCAGATGACGCAGCAGTTCGACCAGGGCCGCCCGCATGGTGCAACGGTGGTGTACGACCCGGCCGGGCATGTCGCGGCCGAACTGAATTTTGTCGACGGCCTGTTGCAGGGCGAAGCGCGCTATTACGCACACGGCCGGCTCGTGCGGCGGGCCAGCTATCGCGACGGCAGGCTGGACGGCGTGGCCGAGGACCTGCTGCCGGACGGTACGGTGGTGCAGCGCACACCGTATCGCGCAAACGTACTGCACGGCACGGTCGAGCGCTTCTGGACCAACGGCCAGCCGATGGAAAGAACGACTTACGACAACGGCCTGTGCATCGGCGAGCCGCAGCGCTTCGACCAGAACGGACGCCTGCAAGGCGAGGCGCCGAAGCTGGTGAACCGCATGGAAAAACTGTTCAGGGGAAGCTGATGGGCAAGCTGGTCTGCGCAGGTGCAATGCTGAAATGCTCGTTCGGGATGGCGCCCGGGACGCTGAACGTGCTGCCGCTGAACCGCGTGATGTCGGGCGCGCCGGCAGCCAACATCATGGACAACATCCCGATGATGAACATCCTGCCCTTCGGCATGTGCCAGTCGCTGGCCAACCCGATGGTGGCCGCCGCGACTGCCGCCGCCATGGGTGCACTGACGCCGATGCCCTGCCTGCCGATGACCACTGCGCCATGGGTGCCGGGTTCGCCGACGGTCATGATCGCCAACATGCCGGCACTGAATGACGGCTCGAAGCTGCCCTGCAACTGGGGCGGGATGATCGAGGTCAGCATGCCGGGCCAGGTGACGACGGAGGTCGCATGAGGATCGTGCTGTCGCTGACGCCGCGGCTGGTGGCCATCTGCACCGTCTGCATGGTGCTGATCGCCCTGCTGCTGGTCATGCTCGGCTTCGAACTCGGCGAGCGCACTGCGCAGTCTGACTATGAGGCACAGGCGAAAAGTCGAGGCGACGGGGAGCGCAGGCAGGCGCTCAGCTATTCCCCGGTTGCCGCCCCCTCGCCGACAGCGGTGCTGTACAGCGCCACCGCGCCGGGGAAATGAGCATGAAGTTCGCGCGCTACGGATGGCTGTGCATCGTGCTCCTGCTGGCAGGCTGCAGCTCGGTCAACGGGCTGCTGTTCCCGCCCGGCGTGAAGATCGACTGGGACGCGCTGTCGCTGTATATCGATCCGGCAGCCAACCGCGATTTTCCGCTCGCGGTCGACCTGGTACTGGTCAGCGACGAGGCGCTGGCAAAGCGGGTCGCCGCCATGAAAGCGTCCGACTGGTTTGCCGCACGCGACGGACTGCGCAAGACCGCCCGCGACGACCTTGCGGTCGACAGCATGGAACTGGCACCGGGGGCGACGCTGACGCTGCCCGGCAAGCGCTTTTCGGGCCGGCGGGTGTTCGCCGCGCTGCTGTTTGCCGACTATTTCGCGGCAGGCGAGCACAGCGCACGGCTGGAAAGCCTGAAGGGAAAAATTGCCGTCGAATTCGGCGCGACCGATTTTGCGGTGTACGCCGCGGAGAAATAAATGAACAACAGGATTGTCATGCGAGGAGCGTCCCGATGAAATGCCCCGACCGCATTCAGTGGCACGAGGGCATGCTGCTGTCGCCCCAGCACTTCCAGCTGGAATCGGCGCGCGTGGATGCGCTGGTCGGCTGGCATGCGCTGACCGGTGCTCCCTACGCGTGGGGCGTGAAGCGCCTGAAATTCGACCTCGCACTGGTCGCTTCCGGTACCGTGCGCGTGCTCGAACTCGAGGCCATCCTGCCGGATGGCACCGCAATATCGATCGAGCAGGATGATCGCCAGTCGATTGACCTGTCGCTCAAGCTGGACGCGATGCAGCACGCGCTTGCCCAGAGGCCGCAGACACTGTGGCTGTGCCTGCCGGTGTCGCGCAACATGAAAATGCCGGAAATGCCGTCGCGCTTCCTTTCAGTGAAGACCGACCCGGTCGAGGACGAGGTATCGGATGCGGCACCGGCCGACATACCGCGCCTGCTGCCCAATCTGTCTCTGGCCGTCGGCGACTTGCCGCCGGCGCTGATGGTGAGCATGGCGATCGGCAGCGTGTTCGAGGATGACGGCGTGATCAAGCTCGGCGAGGTGCTGCCGGCCCTGCTTGACCTGAATGCGGCACCCGCACTGCTGGACGCCGTGCGCGAACTGACACGTACGCTGCGCAGCAAGGCGGCCTTCATCTCGCGCCAGGTCGCCGGTGCGCCGCAGTCCGAGCAGCGCGCCGAGCGGCTGCTCCTGCTGCAGCGGCTTTCCTGCCTGGTGCCCGCGCTGCCGGTGCTGGAAGCCCAGCTGCAAGCCAGCGTGATCCCGCCCTGGCCGCTGTACCTGGCGCTGTGCAACCTGCTGGGGCCGATGTCGCTGCTGCGCCCGGGTGCGCTGCCAATGACGCCGCCGGCCTACGACCATGCGGAGCCCCATCGCGCTTTCCACGAACTGCTGCATGAGCTGAACGAAAATCTGGCGGAAGTGAGCCAGGATTACCGCGAGATCGGCTTCGCATGGAGTGACGGTGCGTTCGAGCTCGCGCTGCGCCCGGAATGGGTCGGGCAGCGCCTCGTGATCGGACTCAAGGGGGCGCAGGCGGGCGCAATGGAAGACTGGATGGATACCGCGGTGATCGGTCCGGCGCATGTATTCGGCGAACTGCGAGAAAAGCGCGTACTGGGCTACCGGCGCTCGCGCATTGCAGGCGCGCCTGAACTCCAGCTGAAGAGCCTGCCGGACGTGATGCTGTACGAGATCGTGCCCGGCCCCGAACTGCTGCGCCCGGACAGCCGCCTCGTCATCGGCCCGTCAGGCCGCACTGCGCACAGCGGCCGGCCGGCCGGCGTCACGCTGTTCGTCGGTACCCAGGGCTGAAGGACGCTGACGCATGGGCAAGCTGATTCTCCCGTCGCGCCCGGCCTCGCCGCCGATTGCCACGCTGATCGCGCCGCGCGAGCCGGAGCTGCCCGCGCCGCTGCCGACGACGGTACCGACCGATTCGCTGCTGCTGCGCCAGCTGCGACTGTTCGTCGCTGAAGTGATGCGGATGCTGGATGAGGCCGTACGCACGGCAGCCGGTGCCGAACCCGAACCGGATGCTGCGCGGCATGCCGCCGAGGCGCTGAGCGACGGGCTGGCGCGCGAGATTGGATCGCAGACGATGGAGATTTCCCGCAGCGGCAGCCCGGCCGACCGCGCCGCGGTCGACGAGCTGCGCTACCTGAAGGCGGCGATTGCCGACGAGCTGCTGCTGAGCCGCGACTGGCCGGGACGCGCCTGCTTCACCGACTGCCTAGTCGAGACCCGGCTGTTCGGCAGCAGCGTCGCCGGCGACGAGATTTTCCGGCGCATCGGCCTGCTGCTGGCCGACGCGAGCGGACAGCCGTCCCAGATGGCACCGTTGTATCTGTTCGCGATCGCGATCGGATTCGAGGGCCGCTATCGCGGCCCGGCGGCCGAGGTCGAGCTGCAGCCGCTGCGCGACGCGCTGTTCCGCAAGATCTATCAGCGCGAACCCGAACTGCAGCCCGGACTTGCGCACCAGCCGCGCATCGCCGACCGCGTCCTGTCCGCGCAGGCCTACCGTCACCCGCTGTCCGATATCGCGCCGGTCCGCTTCTTCCGGCTGAGCCGCTCGACCCTGGCCTTTGTGCTGGCGATGGCCGTGCTGGTCGGGGTGTCGCAGCTGGCCTGGTGGTCAAGCTCGGCGCCGGTGCGGCGCGCACTGGAGCCGGGGACACCGGTGGAAATCAAGCAGCCTGTACCGATCGAGGCCGACCGTGGGTAGTTATTCGCTGATCTGGATCGTCCTGTCGCTGACGGCGGTGATCGCCGTGCTGGCGGTCGCCATCCGCTTCGGCATCCAGCGTGACGACGGAGGCCAGTCGCGCCGGGTCGCGCTCGACGTGCGACGGCTGCGTTCCTCGTTCCGCAGTGCGGTGCAGACCATCGAGGCCAATCTGGCCGAACGCAGCAAGCGCTATGAACTGCCATGGGTGGTGCTGCTGCATGACGGCGGGACCGACACCCGCCCGGCGCTCGAAGCCTGCGGACTGTCCAGCGTGCTGGCCGGGGCCCAGCCGCCGCTGGCGCAGGACGGCGCACGCTGGCATTTTTTCGACCGCGGTCTGGTGGTGGAGCTGGAATCGGATCAGCTCGATGCACCGCACGGCCAGGACGAACTTGAAAAGCGCTGGGAGGAATTCCTCGGGCTGTGCGGTCGCTACCGGCCGCAGCGGCCGCTGGACTCGATCGTGGTCTCGGTGCCCGCAGCGCTGCTGGCCGACCGCACGCCGGAGGGACGCGAGCGGCTGCGGCAGCGGGCAGAGGCCGCCAGCCGCCGCATCTGGATCGCGCAGAACCGGTACGCGATGCGCTTTGCCGTCTATCTGGTTGTGTCCGGCTGCGAGGCGGCGCCGGGCTTTTCGCCGTTCGCCGACGCCCTGCCCGCGGGCATGCGCGACAGCATGCTCGGCTGGTCGTCCCCGTACCAGCCGGCCGCGCTGTACCGACGCGAATGGGCACAGGCAGCGTTCGACCAGGTCGAGCAGGATATCGCCGACATGTCGGCCGAGCTGTTCGCTTCACATTCGCAGCTGCCGACCCCGGCCGACCTGTTTCTGCTGCCCGCGCGCATCGCCGCGCTGCGTGCCGGCGCCGCCGAATACCTGGACGAACTGCTGCGGCCAAACGCCTTCCACGAGCCCTTCTTCCTGCGCGGCCTGTATTTCAGCGGCGGCGGTGAACGGCCCGCCTTCCTGCGCGATGTGCTCGAGCAGAAGGTGTTTGCGGAATTCGGGCTGTCGCGCGCTGCCCACTCGCAGAAGCTGGCGCGGCCGATGCTGTCGCGCGTCGGGCGCTGGGTGATGGTCGGCGTGCCGGTGGTCTATGCGCTCGGCATCCTGCTGTCGACCGTACAGCTGCAGCGAGTCATGCCGGCGCTCGGCGAAGGGCTGCAAGGACTGAAGCGCGACGCCGAGGTGCGCGCACAGGCGACCCGGATGGGCGAGCGGCTCGATTTCGACTGGTACCGCAAGACGGCGCTGCAACTGATGATCGGGCTGTCGGATCTGCAGTCGCGCCGGCTGAGTTCGATGCTGTCCCTGTCGGATCCCGCCGTGGTCAATCCTTTCATGCCCGGCTCGTGGCCAATGTTCGACGACCTGCGCGCGCGCGCCGTTCGCCGCATCGAAGAAAGCTTCAACGACCTGGTCGTGCATACCCTGCAGCAGGCGGTCTACCGTCGTGCCGCGGAGCTGACCAATGCCCCGCTGTCACCGGTGACCGGCACCCTGACGAACGGCAGCGATGACTGCGATGCGCCGCGCCTGCGCATGCCGGGCATGCAGGCAGGATTGCGCCCTTCCCTCGCGCCGGAGGACCTGCCCGAATTCGCTGTCCTCGCGGGCTACGCGGCCGACCTCGGACGCCTGGGCAACAGCGTCGCTGCAATGCAGGCGCTGTCGGCGCCGCATGCCGACGGCCCGAAGCGGCTGCGGCTGCTGGCGCAGGACATGCTCGGCGCCGACCTGCCGGGCGAACTGGAAGGCAGCGTACGGCTGTTCAATGCGGCTGGCCAGAAGCAGGGCACGCTGGTCGACAAGGCGGCAGTGGCGCTGGCAGCGCGCTGCAGCTTTGCCAGAGGCATGCTGGCACTGAACCATCGCCTGTTCGCAGAAAACGCGCTGGTACGCAGCGAGGAAGCCGTGCAGAAGGCGAAGGACGCGCTGCTGAATCTGTTTGCCGACAGCACCGCACCCGACAGCTCCGACGTGATCGCCGCCTTCCGCTCCCTGCAGGAGGCACTGGCCGCGCAGAAATCGCTGCTTGCCTCGGGGCGTGGGCTCTGGCTCGCCAGCGACGAACTGAAGCTGGGCGAATCCTGGGACCGTCTGCTGAAGCAGTTTGCAGATAACCCGCTGGTCGGACCGGAAGCGACCGGCATGGCGATGCGCAGGGCACGCGACGACTTCGCCCGTACCCGCGAGCGCTACCTCGCGCTGTTCGACGAGGAAGGCGAGGCGCTGGCCACTGCGAAGGACGGATCGCTGGCCCTGTCCAAGGAGCGCATTGCGCTGCTGTCGGCGCTCGAGCAGGTACTGGCACAGCCGCTGATGCAGCCTGCGGTCGGCAATGTGCTGGAAGCCACCGCCCCGGGCACCCTGGTGCGCTGGGACGTCGAACAGCTGGCCCGCGCGCTGAAGATGGCCGACGGCCGGCGCAAGTACCTGACTGACGAACTGGCGAAATTCCCGACGGAGCTGCAGCCGGCGGTGCAGGATGCGATTGACTACCA
>JAIXTG010000124.1 GCA_027484285.1 Oxalobacteraceae bacterium
GCACTGGTGGCGGGCATTGCGCACTTCCTGTGGCGTCATTCGCTATTCATCGGCATCGGCCTGCCGCTGCGGGTGCCGGCGCAGAAGGTCGGGGCGGCGGCCGGGCTGGCGGCGGCACTGGTGTATGTCGCGCTCGCCGGCTTCGGCATTCCGGCGCAGCGCACGCTGTTGATGCTGGCGGTAGTCACCGCCGCCGTCTGGCGTGCGCGGATCGTCGCCGCACCGCAGGTACTGGCAGTGGCACTGCTGGTCGTGCTGGTGTTCGACCCCTGGGCGGTGCTGTGGCCAGGATTCTGGCTGTCATTTTTCGCCATCGTCTGCCTGGTACTGGCTTCCGACGGGCGGGCCGTCAGCCGGCCGACGGGCATGCGACAGGCGGTGGCGGCCGGTGTCCATTCCCAGTTCGTCGCCACCGTCGGCCTGCTGCCCCTGACGGTGCTGCTGTTTTCCCAGGTGTCGCTGGTCGGCCCGATTGCGAATGCGGTTGCCATCCCGCTGGTCAGCTTCATCGTCACGCCGCTGGCGCTGCTGGGCAGCGTGCTGCCGGCGCCCTTGCATGGCTGGCTGCTGCAGTCCGCCCATGCAGCGCTCGACTGGCTGGCCGTGGCACTGCACTGGCTGTCCGGACTGCCGCTCGCGGTCTGGCAGGCGCCGGAGCCGGACCGGCTGGTTACCGGCCTGGCGCTGGTCGGCACCCTGTGGCTGCTGGCGCCGCGTGGCTGGCCGTGGCGCTGGGCCGGCGTGCTGGCGTGGCTGCCGTTGCTTTCGGCCGGCCCGGAGTCGCCCCGCAGCGGCGTCTGGCTGACCGCGTTCGACATTGGCCAGGGCAATGCGGTACTGGTCGAAACCCGGAATTTCCGGCTGCTGTACGACACCGGTCCTGCGTGGTCACCCGAATCGGATGGCGGCAGCAGGGTGATCGTTCCCTATCTCCGGTCGCGCGGCATCACGCGCCTGGACGGACTGGTCATTTCGCACAGCGACCTCGACCACGCGGGCCGCGCGCTCCCTGCTCGAGGCAGTCGACGTCGGCTGGATCAGCTCGTCGTTGCCGGCGTCCCATCCGCTGCTGGAGACGCCGCAGCGCGAGCGGCATGCGGGCTGCGTTGCCGGACAGCGGTGGTGGTGGGATGACGTCGAATTCGAGATCCTGCATCCGTTTTCCGGGGATGACCCGTCCGCGAAGCCGAATGCGCGCAGCTGCGTGCTGCGCATACGCGCCGGCGGACAGGCGGTGCTGCTGGCCGGCGATATCGAGTCGCCGCAGGAGAGGGCGCTGCTGGTGCGCGTGCCGGAAAAGCTGCGCGCCGACGTGCTGCTGGCCCCCCACCATGGCAGCGGTACCTCGTCGACTGCCCATTTTCTCGACGCGGTGCAGCCAGGGCTGGCGCTGTTCCAGGTCGGGTACCGGAACCGCTACCGGCATCCGAAGGCCGAGGTGGTCAGTCGCTATGACGCGCGCGGTGTGCAGGTAGTGCGCAGCGACCTGGACGGCGCGGTCCGCCTGCGGATCGGGCAGGGCGGCATCGCGCTGACGCGCGCCTGCGAGACTCCGCGTTACTGGTCGAGCCGGCGCTGTGTCGGTCCGGACAAGGTGTTTGCGCACGATCGACAACCTTGACCCAAAGACATGTCAGCATCCGCCGCTGGTCCTGACATTCTTCTCCCATGCGCGCCGCTGCCCCGCTGACTGCCATCTGCCTGTTCGCTGCCTGTCTTCCTGCCGCTGCCGCACCGGTCGTGGCCGACGAGGCCGCCGACGAACTGCGCCGCATCTTCGCCCAGGGACGTTCGACCACCACGCTCGACATCGACAACGACTCGCTATTGCTGCGCAACGACGACGGCCTGTACACCAGCGGCCTGCGGCTGTCGCAAAGCTTCCGGCTGCGCAGCCGCGAGGGCTGGCGCTCGGCCGGCTGGCGCGTCGGCCAGCAGTTGTACACTGCGCGCGACACCCAGCTGCGACCGGAAGATTTGCAGCGGCTGGACCGCCCGTATGCAGGCTGGCTGTATGCCGGCATGTTCTATCGGGTCGAGGCGGTGGACGGCAGCGAGCTCGCGTTCGGCCTCGACATCGGCTGCGTCGGCCCGTGTGCCCAGGGCCGGCGCACCCAGGACCTGCTGCACAGCGTGCTGAACCAGCCCGAGCCGCAGGGATGGAGCTCGCAAATCTCGAACGAGTTCGGTGCCGTTGCCCATGTCGGCGGGCGCGGCCCGTATTACCCGCTCGGCCGGCATGCCGACCTGAGGCCGGGCATCGCGGCGCGGATCGGCAACATTTTTACCGACGTCTCCGGCGACCTGACGCTGCGCGCCGGCGACCTGCGCCCGTCGACCTCCGGTGCGACCGCCTACGGCTTCCTGCGCGCCGCGCTGCGTGGCGTTGCGCATGACGCCACCCTGCAGGGCGGCTGGATCGGCAGCGAGTCCCGGCGCACCGTGAGTCCGCGGCGTGTTACCGGCGAGCTTGAGGCAGGAATCCAGTGGCAGTGGCTGCACTGGGCGCTGCGTTTGTCCTTGGTGGCGCGGGGCAGCGAGGTGCGCGGCGTCGGCTATTCCGATGGCGGGCAGGAATTCCTCCGGCTGTCGATCAGCTATTCGCCCTGATCTGTTGCCTCCTGATGACAGTCTGGCAAACCCGGGGCATTCGCCCGCGCGCGCCATGCCGCAAATTCTTCTCCGGGGCAGGACGGTTCTGTGCGTTATAATTCGAATTTCACGCTAGTGCCGTTCGGCCTATCCTGCAATGACCAAGTTTGTATTTGTCACTGGCGGCGTCGTGTCCTCGCTCGGCAAGGGGATTGCGGCAGCGTCCCTCGCCGCGATTCTCGAGTCCCGCGGCCTCAAAGTCACCCTCCTCAAGCTCGATCCCTACATTAACGTCGATCCTGGAACGATGAGCCCGTTCCAGCACGGCGAAGTGTTCGTCACCGATGACGGCGCCGAAACCGACCTCGACCTCGGGCATTACGAGCGTTTCATCAGCGCGAGGATGCGGAAGGTCAACAATTTCACCACCGGCCAGATCTACGAATCCGTGATCCGCAAGGAGCGCCGCGGCGAATACCTCGGCAAGACGGTACAGGTGATTCCGCACATTACCAACGAGATCCAGGATTTCATCCATCGCGGCGCCGAGGGTTTCGATGTCGCGATCGTCGAAATCGGCGGCACGGTCGGTGACATCGAGTCGCTGCCCTTCCTCGAGGCAGCACGCCAGCTGTCGCTGCGCAAGGGGCGCAACAGCGCTGCCTTCGTGCACCTGACCCTCGTGCCCTACCTGCAGTCGGCCGGCGAGCTCAAGACCAAGCCGACCCAGCACAGCGTGCAGAAGCTGCGCGAGATCGGCATTTCGCCGGATGCGCTGCTGTGCCGCGCCGACCGCCGCATTCCCGACGACGAGCGCGCGAAGATTTCGCTGTTCTCGAACGTGCAGGAAGATGCCGTCATTTCCGTGTGGGATGCCGACACCATCTACAAGATCCCGCAAATGCTGCATGACCAGGGCCTCGATCGCATCATCTGCGAGCGTCTCGACCTGCAGCCGAAAGATGCCGACCTCTCGATGTGGTCGCGTCTGGTTGAAGTGCTCGAGAACCCGAAGCATGAAGTCAATATCGCGATGGTCGGCAAATATGTCGACCTGACCGAATCCTACAAGTCGCTGACCGAGGCGCTGCGCCATGCGGGTATCCACACCGAGTCGCGCGTGAACATCGAGTACGTCGACTCCGAGGAAATCGAGGAGAACGGCGCCGCCAGCCTAGCGAAATACGACGCGATCCTGGTGCCGGGCGGTTTCGGCAAGCGTGGCGTCGAGGGCAAGGTCGAAGCAGTGCGCTATGCGCGCGAGCAGAAGGTGCCTTACCTCGGCATCTGCCTCGGCATGCAGGTCGCGCTGATCGAGTACGCACGCAACGTGGCCGGGCTGAAGGGAGCGAACTCGACCGAGTTCGACCCGGACACCGAAAATCCGGTGGTGGCCCTGATCACCGAGTGGCAGAACCATGACGGCCATATCGAACGCCGTGATGCCAACTCTGACCTCGGCGGCACCATGCGCTTGGGCGCGCAGACGTGCGCCGTCCGGGGCGGCACGCTGGCAGCCGAAATCTACGGTGACTCGGTTACCGAGCGCCACCGCCATCGCTATGAGGCGAACAATCACTATCTCGAGCGCATCGAGCAGGCGGGCCTGGTGGTGTCTGCACGCACCCCGACCGAGTCGCTGTGCGAAATCATGGAACTGCCGCGCGGCGGCGAGCATGCCCACCCGTGGTTCATGGGCGTGCAGTTCCACCCGGAATTCAAGTCCACGCCGCGCGATGGCCACCCGCTGTTCATTTCCTTCATCAAGGCCGCACTGAAGAGCAAGCAGGCCGCCGAACAAAGGAAGGCTGCATGAAGCTTTGCGATTTCGAGGTCGGCACCGACCGTCCGTTTTTCCTGATCGCCGGCCCCTGTGTGATCGAGTCCGAACAGATGGCACTCGACACGGCCGGTGCGCTGAAGGAGATCACTGCCAGCCTCGGCATACCGTTCATCTACAAGTCCTCGTTCGACAAGGCGAACCGCTCGTCCGGTTCGTCGTTCCGTGGCCTGGGCATGGAGAAGGGACTCGAGATCCTGGCCACCGTGCGCTCGCGCATCGGCGTGCCTGTGCTGACCGATGTGCACGAGTTCGACGAGATCGCTCCGGTAGCGGCAGTGGTCGATGTGCTGCAGACGCCGGCCTTCCTGTGCCGTCAGACCGACTTCATCCGCGCTTGCGCGCAGTCGGGCAAGCCGGTCAACATCAAGAAGGGCCAGTTCCTTGCGCCGGGCGACATGAAGAACGTGATCCAGAAGGCACGCGATGCGGCGGCCGAAGCCGGCCTGCCGACCGATGTGTTCATGGCCTGCGAGCGTGGTGTCTCGTTCGGCTACAACAACCTCGTGTCCGACATGCGTTCGCTGGCGATCATGCGCGAGACCGGCTGCCCGGTGGTGTTCGATGCCACGCACTCGGTGCAGTTGCCCGGCGGGCAGGGCACGTCATCCGGTGGCCAGCGCGAGTTCGTGCCGGTGCTGGCGCGCGCCGCGGTAGCCGTCGGCATCGCCGGCCTGTTCATGGAAACGCACCCGGATCCGGCCAATGCGAAGTCGGATGGTCCGAATGCAGTGCCGCTGTCCCGCATGCGCGAGCTGCTGTCCAGCCTGGTGGCGATCGACCGCGTGGTCAAGTCCCAGCCGCTGCTCGAGAGCGACTTCCGCTGATCCGTCGCCTGTCAAAACAATACCAATATCCTCTGTGGAGATCTGAATGAGTGCAATCGTTGACATCGTAGGCCGCGAGATTATCGATTCCCGCGGGAATCCGACCGTCGAATGCGACGTGCTGCTGGAGAGCGGCGTGATGGGCCGCGCGGCGGTGCCGTCCGGCGCATCGACCGGCTCGCGCGAGGCGATCGAACTGCGCGACGGCGACAAGAGCCGCTACCTCGGCAAGGGCGTGCTGAAAGCCTGCGAAAATATCAACACCGAGATTTCCGAAGCCATCATGGGCCTCGACGCTTCCGAGCAGGCCTTCCTCGACCGTACCTTGCTTGATCTCGACGGCACGGAGAACAAGGCCCGCCTCGGCGCGAATGCGACGCTGGCAGTGTCGATGGCCGTGGCAAAGGCGGCTGCCGAAGAGGCCGGCCTGCCGCTGTACCGCTATTTCGGCGGCTCGGGCGCAATGCAGATGCCGGTGCCGATGATGAACGTGATCAACGGCGGCGCGCACGCAGACAACAACCTCGACCTGCAGGAGTTCATGATCATTCCGGTCGGCGCGCCCAGCTTCCGCGAGGCGATCCGTTACGGTGCCGAGGTCTTCCACATGCTGAAGAAGATCCTGCATGACAAGGGCCTGACCACCGCCGTCGGCGACGAGGGCGGTTTCGCGCCGTCGGTGAAGAGCCATGAAGAGGCGATCCAGCTGATCCTGCAGGCGATCGAGAAAGCCGGCTACGAGCCGGGCACGCAGATCGCGCTCGGACTCGACTGCGCGGCATCCGAGTTCTACAAGGACGGCCTGTACCACCTCGACGGCGAAGGCCTGAAGCTGTCCGCCGACGATTTCACCAACCTGCTGTCGACCTGGTGCGACAAGTACCCGATCATCTCGATCGAGGACGGCATGCATGAAGGCGACTGGAAGGGCTGGGCCACGCTGACCAAGGCGCTCGGCACCAAGGCGCAGCTGGTCGGCGACGACCTGTTCGTCACCAACACCAAGATTCTGCGCCAGGGCATCGACGAAGGCATCGCCAACTCCATCCTGATCAAGATCAACCAGATCGGTACGCTGACCGAGACCTTCGCCGCCATCGAAATGGCCAAGCGCGCCGGCTATACCGCGGTCATCTCGCATCGCTCGGGCGAGACCGAAGATTCGACGATCGCCGACATTGCGGTGGGCACGAACGCACTGCAGATCAAGACGGGCTCGATGTCG
This sequence comes from Oxalobacteraceae bacterium, assembly GCA_027484285.1. Taxonomy (GTDB): domain Bacteria; phylum Pseudomonadota; class Gammaproteobacteria; order Burkholderiales; family Burkholderiaceae_D; genus Pernthalerella. The sequence goes on from JAIXTG010000124.1 coordinate 6,485, forward strand.
CGCTCGGACCGCATGGCCAAGTACAACCAGCTGCTGCGCATCGAGGAAGATCTCGGCGACATCGCCAGCTATCCGGGCCGCCAGGCGTTCTACAACCTGAAGTAAGTTGCCTGCCCGCTGCTCGTGCGCCTCATCCTGATATGCCTGACGGCGCTGCTCCTGCTGATCCAGTACCCGCTCTGGCTCGGCAAGGGCGGCTGGCTGCGGGTATGGGATTTGTCGCGGCAGCTGGATACCGCACTTGAAAAGGAACGCGAGCTGAAGGCGCGCAATGCGAAGCTCGCGTCCGAAGTGCAGGACCTGAAGGAAGGCACCGGCGCCGTGGAAGAACGCGCCCGTTACGAGCTCGGTTACGTCAGGGACAACGAGATCTTCGTGCAGGTGCTCGACCCGGGCGCGAAAAAGGCGCCCGCCGGCGCCAGCGGCCGCTCCAACTGACGATCGTCAGTGCTGCTGCCGCCCCGGCGGCTGCACCGCATCGGCGACGATTTCCGTGGAAAACAGCTGCATGCAGTCGACCTTGTCGAACCCGTAGTGCTGTCCGCAGAAATCGCAATCGATTTCCAGTTTTCCGAGTTCGGCCAGCGCATCGTCGACTTCATCGCGGCCGAGCAGGCGCAGCATGTTGCCGACTTTCTCGCGTGAGCAGCTGCAGCGGAACAGCGGATGGCGCGGCTCGAACACACGTACTTTTTCCTCCCAGTACAGGCGCTCCAGCAGCGTCATGATGCCGGTCGCCAGCAGTTCCTCGCGGCCCAGCGTCGATGCCAGTGTCACCGTGCGGTTCCAGGCATCGGCATCTTCTCCCACCGCTGCCTTGCCGCCCTCCGACGGCAGCTTCTGCAGCAGCAGGCCGCGCGCCACGCCGGCATCGGCCGCCAGCCACAGGCGCGTGTCCAGCTGCTCGGAGCGCATCATGTAATTCTCGATCACGGTCGCCACCGAATCGCCGTCGAGCGCGACAATGCCCTGGTAAGGCTGCTGCCCCGGCAGTTTGTCCGCCGGGTCCAGCGTGATCGCGAAACGGCCGTGGCCCTGCAGGTTGACCAGTTGCTGCAGTCCGGCATCGTCGGCAATCGCCGCATCGTCGGCCAGCTTGGCGGTCGCGCGCAGCTGCAGTGCTGCATCGCACTCCGCCACCAGCAGCTTCACCGGCCCGTCACCGTGGATCTGCATGATGATGGTGCCGTTGAACTTCAGGTTGGCCGACAGCAGGGCGGCTGCCGCCATCATTTCGCCCAGCACCGCGCTGACCGCTGGCGGATAGCTGCGGCGCTGCTGCGCCTGTGTCCAGGCCTCGGACAGTTCGACCAGTTCGCCGCGCACCAGGGAGTGCTCGAACATGAATTTCTGCAGGGTGTCGCTCATTGGAAAACTTTGTCAGTCAATGCGTTTCAGGTTCTGGCGATAGTTGCGCGCGCGATCCACATACATTTGCGCGCTCTGCTTCAGTGCCGCCAGTTGTTCTTCGCTGAGGGTGCGCACGGCCTTGGCCGGAGAACCTATGATCAGCGAGTTGTCCGGGAATTCCTTGCCTTCGGTGACCAGCGCGCCGGCACCGACCAGGCAATTGCGCCCAATCTTCGCGCCGTTGAGTATCACTGCCTGGATGCCGATCAGGCTGCCGTCGCCAATGCTGCATCCGTGCAGCATGGCCTGGTGGCCCACCGTCACGTTGTCGCCGACGGTGAGCGGATAACCCTTGTCGGTATGCAGCACGCTGGCTTCCTGGATGTTGCTGTTCTCGCCGACCGAGATCAGCTCGTTGTCGCCGCGCAGTGTCGCGCCGAACCAGATGCTGGCGTTGGCCTTGAGCCTGACATTGCCGATCAGGGTCGCAGAGTCGGTGATGTAGGCAGAGTCATCGATGTCGGGACGGACGTCGCCAAGCTGGTAGATCGCCATGGGAATTAAAATAGATAGCTGTTCGACACGAACGGCATTTTACCCTCGACCGAATGACCCGACTCCCCAGTTTCCAGCCGCAAGAATTGCGGGCAGCCGCACTCGCGCTCCTGTGCGAGACCGATCCGCAGCCCAAGGCCTTGCGCACGCGCGCACTGCATGCGCAATGGCTGGCCGGCGAACTGCCGGTCGATACCGTGCCGGTGCTGGCGGAGCCGGCGCAGCTGCCGGGACGGCCGGTGCGGCCGGCACTGGTGCCGCCGCGCGAGGTCGGCCGGCGCGCAATGACGACCGTCGAGGGCAGGGCGGCACTGGTCCATGCGCTGGCGCACATCGAGTTCAACGCAATCAATCTTGCACTGGATGCCGTCTGGCGCTTTGCCGGCATGCCGCACGCGTTTTACGGCGACTGGCTGAAGGTGGCCGCCGAGGAGGCGCTGCATTTCACGCTGCTCGATGATCACCTGCGTACCCTCGGCCATGGCTATGGCGATTTCAATGCCCACAACAGCCTGTGGGAGATGGCGGAGAAGACGGCTGGCGACGTGACCGCCCGCATGGCGCTGGTGCCGCGCACGCTGGAGGCACGCGGGCTGGATGCCACGCCGGCAGTGCGCGCGAAGCTGGCGCAGGTCGGCGACGCAGGGGCGGCGGCGATACTCGACATCATCCTGCGCGACGAAGTCGGGCATGTCGCGATCGGCAATCATTGGTATCGCTGGCTGTGCGAGCGCGACGGAATCGATCCGGTCAGCACCTACGCCGAGCTTGCGCTGCGACACAAGGCACCGTCGCTGCGCGGTCCGTTCAACCTCGATGCGCGGCGCGCGGCCGGCTTCAGTGAAGAGGAACTTGCGGTGCTGGAGGCCGCCGGCCAGCTGCAGTGAAGCCGGTGCGGCTACAGCGTGTGACGCTGGAGGCTCCCGTCGCCGTCGATCGCGATCCAGCCCCCGCGCGGCGTGCCATGGTCGCAGTCCCAGTCCGGCAGCACGTGCCGGACACCCGCGTCGCTGCGATGGTCTGCCGGCCGGTGGGTGTGGCCGTGGATCATCAGCGTTACCTTCTCCGCGTCAAACAGCGCGGCGATCGCGTCCGGATTCACATCCATGATGTCCATCGTCTTGCCGCGCTGTGCGTCGCGACTGCCCTCGCGCATGCCGGCAATGATGGCCTTGCGCTCGGCCAGTGGCCGCGCGAGGAAGGCGCGCTGCCAGTCGGGGCTGCGCACCTGCTGCCGGAAAGCCATGTAGGCGGTGTCGTCGGTGCACTGCGCATCGCCGTGCAGCAGCAGGATGCGCCGGCCCGCAATCTCGGCCACGAAGGGATCCGGCAGCAGCGTGGCGCCGGTCGCTCGCGCAAAGCCTTCGCCAGCGAGGAAGTCGCGGTTGCCGGCCAGCCAGAACAGCGCGACGCCGCCATCGCTGAGCGCACGCAGGGCATCGGCCACGCGCCGGTTGAACGGATCATCGAGATCGTCGTCGCCGGCCCAGTATTCGAAGATGTCGCCCAGCAGGTAGAGTTGCCGCGCCTGCGCGGCCTGCTGGTCGAGGAAACGGAAGAAAGCGTCGGCGGTCGCCGGCATGTGCGGCGACAGGTGCAGGTCGGAAACAAAAAGCGCAGCCATCGCTGGCTGCGCCTTGTTCTCATCAGAGCGGGATATCGTCATTCCCTGCTCAGATGACCTCGGCCTTTTCGATCACCACATCCTCGAGCGGCACGTCGCCGTGGAATCCCTTGCTGCCGGTGCGCACCTTGCGGATGGCATCCACCACGTCGGTACCGTCGGTGACCTTGCCGAACACGCAGTAGCCCCAGTTGTTCGGGCCGGAGTGGTTCAGGAAGTCGTTGTCCTTCACGTTGATGAAGAACTGCGCGGTGGCCGAATGCGGGTCGTTGGTGCGCGCCATCGCAATCGTGTAGCAGTCGTTGGTCAGGCCGTTCGTGGCTTCGTTCTCGATCGGCTCCATGGTGTCCTTCTGCTTCATGCCCGGCTCGAAGCCGCCGCCCTGGATCATGAAGCCGTTGATCACGCGGTGGAAGATGGTGCCGTCATAGTGGCCCGACTTCACATAGTTGAGAAAGTTTTCCACGGTCTTCGGCGCCTTTGCCGCGTCGAGTTCGATGGTGATCTTGCCGTGGTTGGTGGTCAGTACGACTGCCATGATGTTCCTTTTCCTGAAAAAACGTTTATTCGACGATCGTGGCCGATTCGATCACGACGTTCTGTACCGGCTTGTCGCGGCGGTCGGTCTCGACCGACTTGATCTTGTCGACCACGTCGGCACCTTTGATGACCTTGCCGAACACCGCATAGCCCCATCCGTCCTGTCCCGGGTAGTCGAGGAAGCGGTTGTTGTTCACATTGATGAAGAACTGCGCCGACGCCGAGTGCGGGTCGGGCGTGCGTGCCATCGCGACGGTATATGCCTGGTTGCGCAGGCCGTTCTTCGCCTCGTTCTGGATGGGATCGCGGGTCGGCTTCTCGTTGCCCTTGGTGTCGTAGCCGCCGCCCTGGACCATGAAGCCGTTGATCACGCGGTGGAAGATGGTGCCGTTGTAGAAACCCGATTTCACGTACTGAAGGAAGTTCTCGACCGTCTTCGGTGCCTTCTCCGGATTCAGTTCCAGCACGATCTCTCCGGCGCTGGTCTTCATTGATACTTTCGGCATGCCTTCAGCTGCCGCCGGGCCGCTCAGGGCAGCGACGGACAGGGAAGCGAACAGGACGAGAAAATTGCGACGCAGCATGGGTCTCCTTTTTTTGATGTTGGGCGCATGGCCGTGATGCCTTGCGGCAGCCGGGACGCGCAGTCTTCGGTGATATACTCCGGCGAAATTCGGATTTTATCAAAAGACGAACGGCGAGAACCTGCGGCCCAGTGCCTTTCCGATTCGTCTGCAGTGACGCTTCCTGCTCGCTGCCGCTTCCACTTCACCCATGAGCGTTCTCAAGATCTACAACACGCTGGCGCGTGACAAAGAGGTATTCACGCCGATCGAGCCGGGCAAGGTGCGCATGTACGTCTGCGGCATGACAGTCTATGACTATTGCCACCTCGGTCATGCGCGGGTGATGGTGGTCTTCGACATGGTGCAGCGCTGGCTGCGCGCGCAGGGCTATCAGGTCACCTATGTGCGCAACATCACCGACATCGACGACAAGATCATCCGCCGCGCGGTTGAAAACGGCGAGCCGATATCCGCGCTGACCGGCCGCTTCATCGCCGCGATGAATGAAGACGCCGCCGCGCTTGGCGTGCAGCGTCCGGATCATGAGCCGCGTGCGACGGCCTACGTTCCGCAGATGCTGGACCTGATCGGCAAGCTCGAGGCAAACGGCCTCGCTTACCAGGCGGCCGACGGCGACGTGAATTTCTCGGTGCGGGACTTCGCCGGCTACGGCAAGCTTTCCGGCAAGTCGCTCGACGACCTGCGCGCAGGCGAGCGCGTCGAGGTCGCCAGTGCGAAGCGCGACCCGCTCGATTTCGTGCTCTGGAAATCCTCGCGCGAATCCGAGCCGGAAGAAGTCAAATGGAACTCGGCATGGGGCAGCGGCCGTCCCGGCTGGCATATCGAATGCTCGGCCATGGCCTGCGACCTGCTGGGCGAACACTTCGACATCCACGGCGGCGGTCAGGACCTGCAGTTCCCGCACCACGAGAATGAGATCGCCCAGTCCGAAGGCGCGCATGGCCAGCGCTTCGTTAACACCTGGATGCACAACGGCTTCGTGCGTGTCGATGACGAGAAGATGTCGAAATCGCTCGGCAATTTCTTCACCATCCGCGAGGTGCTGCAGAAGTACGATGCCGAGGTGGTGCGCTTCTTCATCCTGCGCGCACATTACCGCAGCCCCCTCAATTATTCGGATGCCCACCTGGACGATGCACGCACCGCGCTCGCCAGGCTCTACACCGCGCTGAAAGAAACCGCGCCCGACGGGCTTGCCCCGGATTTCGCCGATCCGCATGCGCAACGGTTTGCGGACGCGATGAATGATGACTTCAATACGCCGATCGCAATATCGGTGCTGTTCGACCTCGCGACCGAAGTCAACCGCAGCCGTTCGCCCGCTGCAGCGCGCCAGCTGAAAGCGCTGGCCGGTCGGCTCGGCCTGCTGGAGCGCGAGCCGCAGGCTTTCCTGCAGGGCGGCACGCCGGACGGCGTCAGCGATGCGGACGTCGCCGCGCAGATTGCCGCCCGTGCGCAGGCCAAGAAAGACCGTAACTTCGCCGAGGCCGACCGCATCCGTGCCGCACTGCTCGCCACTGGCATCGTGCTCGAGGACAAGCCCGGTGGCCTGACCGAGTGGCGCAGGGCCTGATGCGATGACCAAAAAATCCCCGTCACCGCTGGTGCCCGCTTACTGGGAAGAGGCGAAGGTCGAGCTGATGAAGCGCGACCGCATCATGCGTCGCCTGATTCCCCAGTTCGGCGACCTGCAGCTGGTGGGCCGCGGCGAGCCCTTCGTGACACTGGCGCGTTCCATCGTCGGCCAGCAGATTTCGGTGAAAGCGGCGCAGGCCGTCTGGGAGCGGCTGCTGCTCGCCTGCCCGCGGATGACGCCGGCCGCAGTCCAGCGCCTCGGCCTTGAAAAGCTGGCCGGCTGCGGGCTGTCCAAGCGCAAGGCCGAGTACCTGACCGACCTCGCGCTCCACTTCCGCGACGGCACCGTGCATGAAAAGGACTGGTCGTCGATGGACGATGAGGCCGTCATCGCCGAGCTGGTGCAGATCCGCGGCATCGGCCGCTGGACTGCCGAGATGTTCCTGATCTTCAACCTGCTACGCCCGAACATCCTGCCGCTGGACGACATTGGCCTGCTGCGCGGGATCAGCATCAATTATTTCTCCGGCGAGCCGGTTTCCCGCAGCGATGCGCGGGAAGTGTCCGCCAACTGGGAGCCGTGGCGCACCGTCGCCACATGGTATTTGTGGCGGTCGCTGGATCCGGTACCGGTAGAATACTGAGCGGCATCGGTCTGCCGGGAGGCGCGCAGCGCCGGGTGGACGCAGTGCAAGATTGATACTATCCTTGGCCCCGGTTGCGACCCCGGACCAACCCTTGCCAGGATAACAAGGAGTGAACGTGAGCAAAATTACCTTCCTCGGCTTCGAACAGCCGATCGCCGAGCTGGAGTCCAAGATCGAAGAACTGCGCTTCGTGCAGGAAGACTCGGCCGTCGACATCACCGAAGAGATCGACCGGCTGTCCCAGAAGAGCCAGCAGCTGACCAAGGACATCTACAGCAAGCTCACGCCCTGGCAGGTCTCGCAGATCGCGCGCCATCCGCAGCGTCCCTACACGATGGACTACGTGAATGAAATCTTCACCGACTTCCACGAGCTGCATGGTGATCGTACGTATTCGGACGACCAGTCCATCATCGGCGGCCTCGCGCGTTTCAACGGCCAGGCCTGCATGGTGATCGGCCACCAGAAAGGGCGCGACACCAAGGAGCGCGCGATGCGCAACTTCGGCATGCCCAAGCCCGAGGGCTACCGCAAGGCGCTGCGCCTGATGAAGGTGGCAGAGAAATTCGGCCTGCCGGTATTTACCTTCGTCGATACCCCGGGTGCTTTTCCCGGCATCGATGCGGAAGAGCGCGGCCAGTCGGAAGCGATCGGGCACAACCTGTATGCCATGGCTGAACTGAAGGTGCCGATCATCTCGACCATCATCGGCGAGGGCGGATCCGGCGGCGCGCTGGCGATTGCGGTCGGCGACGCGGTGCTGATGCTGCAGTACTCGACCTATTCGGTGATTTCGCCCGAAGGCTGCGCTTCCATCCTGTGGAAGACCGCCGAGCGTGCGTCCGATGCGGCCGAAGCACTCGGCCTGACCGCGCACCGCCTGAAAGCGCTGAACCTGATCGACAAAATCGTCAACGAGCCGCTCGGCGGCGCGCATCGCGACCCGAAGCAGATGGCGGTGCTGCTCAAGCGCGCGCTGGCCGATACCCTGCGCCAGTTCCAGGGCATCAAGACGAAGGACTTGCTCGCGGCACGCCACGAGAAGCTGATGAGCTATGGCAAGTTCAAGGAAATCTCGCCGTCTGAATAAGCCGGTTGCCGACGTCACCGCACGATTCGAACGCGCGCTGGAAGACATTCTGGCGCGCGTTGTCGTTTCCGGGGGCGACGCGCTGGCCGTGGCCTTCAGCGGCGGTCTCGATTCCGCGCTGCTGCTGAGGCTGGCGGCCGACCACTGCCGGCGCACCGGCCGGCCGCTGCTGGCCTTTCACGTACACCACGGGCTGAGCCCGAACGCCGACGACTGGCTAGTCCACTGCGCGGCCGAAGCGGCCGCACTCGGGGCGGGCTTCGCGTCGGTGCGGGTGACGCTCGATGACGTGGCAGTCGAGGGTGTCGAGCAGGCTGCCCGCCGTGCGCGCTACCGGGCGCTGGGGGAGCTCTGCAGCCGACACGGAGCGACGCTGCTGCTGACCGCCCACCATCAGGATGACCAGGCAGAAACCGTCCTCATGCAGCTGCTGCGCGGTGCGGGGCCGCGCGGCCTGTCGGCCATGGCCGCGCTGCAGCATGCGCACCCGCTGCTGGGGGCCGACCTGTGGCTCGGGCGGCCGCTGCTGGACTGCAGCCGCAGCCTGCTGGAGCAGGCAGCCGCCGCGCTGGGCATCCGGCATGTCACCGATGAATCGAATGCCGACACCCGTTACCGGCGCAATGCGGTTCGCCACCAGGTCCTGCCGGCGATCGAGCGGCACTTCCCTGGCAGCGGGGCGGCGCTGGCGCGCAGCAGCCGCCACTGGCAGTCTGCGCAGCGGCTGCTGGACGACCTCGCCGGGATGGACGAAGCCGATTGCGCCGAGGATGGCGCGCTGCGCATCGACCGCCTGCAGTCACTGTCGGTCGACCGGGTCGACAACCTGCTGCGTTACTGGCTGGCAGGGCAGGGCGCACCGCAGGCGCCCAGCGCGGCCCAGCTGGAACAGC
>JAIXTG010000109.1 GCA_027484285.1 Oxalobacteraceae bacterium
AGCGCGCGCAGCAGCTCGACGATCTGGCGCGGGCTGCGGAAGTTGCCATCGGCGCGCAGCGTGACCCAGCCCGGCAGCGGAACCGGCTCGCGACCGTACAGGTTCTGCATCGGGTCTTCCAGCCAGATGGCGCGGCCCTCGGGCCTCAGCAGCCGCAGCGCCGCATCGCGCCAGCCGCTGGAGAAATCCTGTCCTTCGTCAATCACGAGCACATCGAAGCGCCAGGCATCCGGCACATCGGCGGTAGCGAGCTGCCGTTCCAGCTGCTGCCATACTTGTGGGTCGCGGTAGTCGGGCATCAGGCCGGTGTCGCGCGCAAACAGGTCGCACAGCTGGTGGAAGTTGGCCACGCGCCCGCCTGCCGGCAGCAGTCGCTGCACATGATCCGCCAGCGGTCGGTTGTAGCAGAGATAGAGCGGCTTCAGCCCCTGTTCGAGCGCTGCTGAATATTCAGCCAGCGCGAGCTGCGTCTTGCCGCTGCCTGCGGTGCCCGTCACGCGCAGGCGGAACGGCACGAATTCCAGCCGTCGCGCCCAATGGGCGAGCCCGCCCGACAGCCGGGTCACCAGCGCCTCCGCCTGTCCGATCATGGCGCTCGGGTCGGGCACCAGCTGCAGCACATTGCCGAGGAAGCGCAGCACCCGTTCGCGCTGCGGCCGAGTCTCGCTGAGCGGCAGGATCTCGCGGATCATCGCCGGCAGCTGCGCGCGTCGCCGGGCGTCGACGATGCGGTCGGCTGCAATGCCGGCGGTCTCCACTTTGCGCACCTGGTAGTCCGGGCAGTACAGCAGGTAATCGATCGCCAGCGGTTCGCCTGCCGCGCCAAAGCGCTGCTGCAGCGCTGCGACCGAGCGCGCGATCTGGTTGCGAACCAGCCTCGGCTTGTCGAGGCCGGCGGACCTTTTCGCAAGGCCTTCGTCGGTCTCGGTCAGGAAGCCGGATTTCTGCTCGATCAGCAGCATCCTGCCGTCCGGTGCGACCACGATGAAATCCACTTCGCCATAGGCGGAGAATCCCTTGTCCACATTGGTCCAGTGCACGCCGTGGAATACGTTGTAGTCGTCCGGCAGCGCACTGGCCAGCAGGGACAGGGTGTCGATCTCGCGCTGGGCGGCGCCGGTGACGGCCAGCTCGCGCCAGCCCGCGGGTTGGATGTGGGCCATGATAGTCAGCAAAGAAAACTGGCGTCATTGTAGGCCGGCTTGCGGGGCAGGGCTGCTGGTAAACTCGCGCGATCGAATTGCGGAGACACCTCATGGACATTCTGTCAGCACTGATTGCGCTGGTCGCCGGCCTGGCGCTGGGCGCGCTGCTGATGGCCGTACTGGCCCGCGGCCGGCATGCCGAGCTGGCGACCGCGCAGGAGCGGCTGCGGCTGACCGAGTCACAGCATGCGCAGTCGGCGCAGCAGAACGAGGCGCTGCGCGAACAGCTGTCATCGCTCGAGCGCGAGCTGGCGACCGTCGCCACCCGGCTCGAAGAGGAACGCAAGCAGGCGGATGAAAAAATCCGCCTGCTGCAGCAGATGAGCGATGCCGCGCGCAAGTCACTGACCGAGGAATTCCAGAATCTTGCAAACGGCATCCTGGAAGACAAGAGCCGCCGCTTCAGCCAGCAGAATGCGGAAAACCTCGGGCAGCTGCTGACCCCGTTCCGCGAGCGGCTGAACGAGTTCAAGAACCGGGTCGAGGAGATCCACTACCAGGATGCGCAGCAGCAGGCAACCCTGAAAGCCGAACTGGCGCAATTGAAGGAGCTCAACCGGCAGATGACCGAGGAAGCACACGAGCTCGCGACGGCGCTGAAGGGGCAGGCGAAGAAGCAGGGCAACTGGGGCGAACTGGTGCTGGAGAATGTGCTGGCGCGCTCCGGCCTGCAGCCGGACCGGGATTACCGGCGCGAGGTCAGCTTCAACACCGAAGAAGGCCGGCAGCGCCCGGACGCGATCATCTACCTGCCGGAAAACAAGCACCTGATCGTCGATGCCAAGGTCTCGCTGAATGCCTACACCCGCTACGTGAATGCGGAGGACGAGCTCGAACGCAAGCAGGCGCTGAAGGAACATGTGAAGGCCGTCGCCGACCGCATTGCCGAGCTGGCAGACCGCCGCTACTTCGATCTCGGCGACCTGAATTCGCCCGAGATGGTGTTCATGTTCGTGCCGATCGAGTCGGCATTTGTGGAGGCATTGCGCGCCGACGAGACGCTGTTCCAGCAGGCACTCGAGCGCAATGTACTGGTCGCAACACCGACCACGCTGCTGACCAGCCTGAACATCGTGCGCCAGCTGTGGCGTCTGGAGAACCAGAATGCGCACAGCGCCGCGCTGGCCGACAGCGCGTCCAAGCTGTATCACAAATTCACTGTCTTCCTCGGCACGATGGAGGAAGTGGGGCGCAAGCTCGACGCGGCGCGTACCAGCTATGCGAAAGCCTTCGGCCAGCTCTACCAGGGGCCGGGCAACCTGATCAAGCGTGCCAAGGAATTCGAACAGCTCGGGGTGGCCGTCAAGGGGGCGCTGCCGCAGTATCTCGTTGACAAGGCGGAACTCGAGCTCGACCTGCTGCCGCCGGCGTTCGAAGCGGACGATGCAGCCGACGAGCCAGGGCCGCAGGATCGCGCTGCCTGAGTCCTGTTTCCGCACCGGATTTCTAATGCGGTGCAGCGTGCATTGTCACGCGAAGCCTGCCTAGAATCGACTCGTCATCCACCCGACGAGGAGCAAGCGATGGGCAGCATTCCACTGAATCGCCGGCATGCGCGGCTGCCGGCCGCCATTGCGCTAGGGCTGGCCATGCTGTCGGCCGCCCATGCCCACGAGCCCAGCGTCACCGAGTGCAAAGAGGGCGCCGACTACATCCGCAATGCGGCCATTTCGCGGGACCAGGGCATCACTGAAAAAAAATTCATGCAGGTGTTCGAGACCGACATGCGGATGATCCAGGCCGTGCCGCGCGAACTGCGCTGGTTCGTGCAGGACGACGAGGATGAAGCCTTCCTGCGGGCGCAGCTAAGCGTCGTCTTCCGCCAGCCGCAGCCGCCGCAGAAGCATGCGCAGGAATTCGCGCATGCGTGCATGCTGCGCTCCGACGAATGGAAGGCGAGCGGCATCCACAGCATCTGAGCCCGTCCGGCTGCAGGCAAAAAAAAAGCCCGCACCGAAGTGCGGGCTGTAAAAACGCTTTTGTGAATCAGAACGCGTAGTTCGCCTTGATGCCGGCGATGTAATTGCGGCCGGGCGCCGGCTCGAAGAAGCGCGAATTGGTATCGTTCACGCGGACCGAGCCGACGTATTCCTTGTCGAACAGGTTGTCCACGCGCAGGTACTCGGTGATCCGCCATTTGCCAACCCGCTGTTGCAGCGACGCGCGCAGGCTGTAGATCGCATATGAATCGACGGCCGTGGCATTCGTGTCGTTCACGAAGGTGTTGCTGTTGTAGCGTGCCTCGAGCGCCGTCAGGAAATTCAACGGCTGGTAGCGCCATGCGGCTTCTGCATAGACTTGGGTCTTGTAGGTTGCCGGGATACGGTTGCCCGCACTGAAGTTCGAGTCGGAGGCGAATTTCGCATCCAGCAGCGTCACTGCGGTATACAGGCTGAGGTTGTTCGGCAGCTCGGCAGCAGCCGACAGCTCGAAGCCCTGGCGTTCGGTCTTGCCGGCATTGCGGTAGGTGGTGCGGCCGCCGGCACTGGCGTCGACGACGATTTCATTGTCGGTCTTGATGTCGAACACGGCGGCATTGATCCGGCTGGTTTCCGACACCATCCACTTCGTGCCGACCTCGACATTGGTGCTGCTCGACGGGCGCAGGTTCAGGTTCGGGCCGTTGCCGTCGGTATCGCGGTACGAGATTTCAACCATGGTCGGCGTCTCGAAACCCTTGCCGACGTTCGCATAGAGGTTCAGCGTCGGGCTCGCCTTGAAGACCAGGCCGGCGACTGGCAGCGTCTTATCGTAATCCACATTGCCCGTGCCATTGCCATTCAGGTTCGGCAGCTGGTCGATGACACGCTGGCGGACGCTGGTGTGCCGTACACCGGCGTGCAGGTCCCAGCGCTCGGCGAATGCCCAGGTGCCCTGGACAAACTGGTCAGTGTTTTGCGCCGTCTGTTTTTCCAGGCGATTCAGCTGGCCGGTGATCACGCCGCCGGCGGCATTGATGTCCCGCCGGTCGTCGTCCATGTAACCCACGGCCAGACCGGCAGTCAGCAGAAGCGGTTTGGCGAGCAGATCGCCCTTGTGCGTGAACCGCAGCTCCGAACCGTAGAAGTTGCGCTCAATGATGCTGGCACGACCCGGGTTGGTGACGTTGGCCCTGAACGCGTAAAGGTATTGCGTGTTTTCGCGCTGACCCGCGTACACGATGGCGTTGAGCGTGTTGTTCGCGTTGAGCTGCTTTTCGAAATTGAAGCCGATTTGCTGGTTGCTTCGAATAACTCGCGCGTTCGCGCCAATATTGTTCGGCGAGGCGCCACGGCGGTTAGCGTCCAGTTCGGCCGCCGTCAGGCCACCCGGGTCCTGTGCAAACTGGTCGAACCAGTTGACCAGCGTGGTCAGCTTGCTGTCCTCGGACAGCTTGACGCCAAGCTTCACAGTGGCCTGGCGCTTTTCATTCGCGCTGTGCTGGCGGAAGCCGTCCGACGAGTAGTCGGAGTAATTGATCAGGTACTCGACACCTTTCTGGGTGCCGGCCGCCTGCACGCCGGCGCGGCGGGTGCCGAAGCTGCCGTACAGCACATCGGCCTCGACTTCCGGCGTGGCCGGTGCTTTGTCGGTCAGCAGCTGGATCACGCCGCCGGACGAATTGCCGTACATGGCCGAGAAGGGGCCGCGCATCACTTCAATGCCGGCGATCGCGCCGAGGTCGACGCTGCCCGGGTTGCCAATGCCGTCCGGCATCGACAGCGGAATCCCGTCGACGTACACGCGCAGGCCGCGCACGCCGAACGACGAGCGGGCGCCGAAGCCGCG
>JAIXTG010000144.1 GCA_027484285.1 Oxalobacteraceae bacterium
CATCGCCGGTGATCCGGCGATAGTCGTCGAGCCGTATCTGGATCGCGCCGGTCTGCCGTGCATAGTCGCGCCAGACGCCGGCCACGGTGAATTCGTGCCGGCCGCCGGCGAGCGGCAGCTGCACTTCCTGGCCAACGCGCCAGCCGTACAGGTCCACCATCGCTTCCGAGACCCAGGCCGGATGCGCGACATCACGCAAATGGTCGCCGACCATCGGCAGCACCCGCTCCGGCGATTCGGTGTTCACCGAGCGTGCAATCAGCGCAACCGCAGGACGTGCCGGGTCGAGTGAGAGCTGCAGCCAGCGCGTCGACTCGGCGCGGCCGACTGCCGGCAGCGCGGCGATCGCCCGTTGTTCTTCGCGATTCAGCAGTCCTGCTTCGTTGCCGTTCGCGACCCGCACATACAGGTCGGCCGACAGCAGCTGCTGCAGCCAGTCGTCCACCGACTCGCGGAAGCTGGCGACCATGATCGCCATGGCCACCATCAGGGAGAAGCTCGCCAGCACGCCGCCAAGGGCGATTGCTGCCTGGTTCGGCGCATTCGCCAGCCGGCTCAGCGCGAGCTTGCCGGCCACCCCGCGCCAGCGCGCGGCCAGTGCCGAGAATGCGAGGCCGGCGGCGCGCGGCATCAGCGCGATGCTGCCGACCAGCAGCAGCACGATCGCCAGATAGCCAAACACCGGCAGGCCCTGCACAGCCGGCAGTTGCGTAAAGATCGCGCCGAGCAGGAGGGCGGCCAGCGCCGGCCACGGCGTGGACAGCGGCGCCAGCGCGAGGTCCTCGCTGCCGGCTTTCAGTGCCGCTGCCGGCCGCGCGCGTGCCGCCTCCAATGCGGGCGACAGGCTGCCCAGCAGCGCGACGCCGGTGCCGGCGACAAGGAACAGCAGCGCGGCCGGCAGGCTGAAGCTGACCTGCGGCTGAATGCCGGGGAAGTAGCCGCCGCCAAGGTCGCCGCCGAACAATGACAGCGCGGCACTGGCCAGCAGGTAGCCGAGCGCTACCCCGAGCAGCGAGCCGAGCAGTCCGAGCAGCATGCCCTCGGCCAGCACCTGTGCCAGCAGCTGGCGGCGGGTGACGCCCAGCGTGCGCAGCAGCGCGAATTGCGGCCGTCGCCGCAATACCGACAGCGCCTGGGTGGAAAACACCAGGAAGGCGCCGGTGAACAGCGCGACTAGCGCCAGCACGTTCAGGTTGACCCGGTAGGCGCGCGACATGGTGGCGGTACGCTGGTCCTGGTCGTCGGCTTCGGCCACGGCCAGTTGTCCCCCGAAGGCGGTTTCCAGTGCCGCGCGGGTTGCCGCACGGTCGGCACCGGCGGCCAGCCGCAGGTCGATGCGCGAGAGCTGCCCGAGCCGGCCGAATTGCCATTGCGCGCTGCCGATGTCCATGACGGCCAGCCGCTGGCCCGCGCGGGCGCGCACCAGCGATCCAGCCACGCGCAGCCGGACTTCGCGCGTGCCGTTGAGCAGGCTCAGGTAGTCGCCGGTCTTCAGGCCCAGCCAGGACATTGCCGCCGGCGACAGAAAGACCGTGTCTGCCTGCAGCGAATCGAAAGGCCGGTCGTCTGCCGGTATGCCGAGCAGGTCGGGGGCGATGCCGGCCGCGCGGAAGCCGTCGATGCCGAGCAGCTTCAGCGGGCCGCGCTGCCCGCGCACATTCAGGTCCAGTTCCAGCACGGGGGAAGCGAGCTCGATGCCCGGCCAGCGGGCGACCTCCGGATACAGCCGTTCGTCGAAGAAGGCTGCCCGGGCGCGCAGCTGCAGGTCGGCGCTGCCCGACAGGCTGCGTGCTGCGGCAGAAAACTCGTTGAATGCCGCGCTGTTGACGAGGTGGATGCCGAAGCCGAGCGCAACACCGATCGCAATCGCCGCCAGCGCGACCAGCGCACGCACCGGGTGGGTCCGCCATTCGCCGGCCAGCAGCCATTGCAGCAGTCTCATCGCGTTCGCAGGTCTGCCGGTGCCACCTCGCGCAGTCCGTCGCGCGTCAGCAGCAGGATGCGGTCTGCGGTGGCGGCCGCCACCGGCGAGTGGGTAACGATGATTGCCGACGACTGGCCGGAGCGCACTTCGTTTTTCAG
The DNA here is from genome assembly GCA_027484285.1 of Oxalobacteraceae bacterium. Classification (GTDB taxonomy): domain Bacteria; phylum Pseudomonadota; class Gammaproteobacteria; order Burkholderiales; family Burkholderiaceae_D; genus Pernthalerella. The sequence goes on from JAIXTG010000144.1 coordinate 2,083, forward strand.
CAGCGCGAGGATGTCGTCGGCAGTGTCGGGGTCGAGGTTGCCGGTGGGTTCATCGGCCAGCAGCAGGCGCGGCTGGTGCACCAGCGCACGTGCAATCGCTACCCGCTGCATTTCTCCGCCGGACAGCTGGCGCGGGAAATCCTGCTCCCTGCCTGCGAGGCCGACGGCTGCCAGCATCCGGGCTGCGCGTTCCATCGGCAACTGGTTCAGCAGCAGCGGCAAGGCAACGTTCTGCAGCAGGCTGAGGTGGGGCAGCAGGTGAAAGGCCTGGAAGATGAAACCCAGCTTCTGGCGCCTGAGCAAGGTTGCGCGCTCGTCATCGCGGGGATCGACCCGCATGCCGTCGATCAGCAGCTCGCCGCCATCGGCCACGTCGAGCCCGGCCACCAGATTCAGCAAGGTCGATTTGCCGACGCCGGATTCGCCCATCACGGCCACATACTCGCCGGGCTGCAACTGCAGGTCGATGCCGCGCAGCACGCTGCGCGTGCCATAGTCCTTGCGGAGTTGCCGGCATTCGAGGGCGTAGGCTGGGCGGTCGGTGGGGTTCATCGGGCGCCAGTGTAACAACCGATCGCCGTCAGTGCTTGGGACTGCCGC
>JAIXTG010000037.1 GCA_027484285.1 Oxalobacteraceae bacterium
AGCCGGCCGCTGCGCGCATCCACCCGCGGCTGGTAATGCATGGTGAACTCGCCGTGCTCGACGGCATGGCGCAGCGCGCGCTCGCGGCTCAGCCGCAGCAGCAGCGCATCCGACAGCTCCGGATGGTAGAAGTGATAGCGCCCCTTGCCCGCGGCCTTGGCAGCATACATCGCGACATCGGCATGCTTGAGCAGCAGCTCCGGTGTGCGTCCGTCGCGCGGAAATATGCTGATGCCGATCGATGCATTGATCTGGTTCCCGCTACCGGCCGACAAGGTAAACGGCGTGCCAAGCGCCGACACGATGGTGGCGGCGACGCGCGCCACGTCCGAGTCGCTGTCAAAGCCGTCCACGACCACCGTGAACTCATCGCCGCCGAGGCGCGCCACCTGGTCGCTCGCGCGCACTGCGCGCCGTATCCGCTGTGCCGCCTGCTGCAGCAGCTCATCGCCGGCCTCGTGGCCGAGGGTATCGTTGACGGTCTTGAAATTGTCGAGGTCGATGAACAGCACCGCCAGCGAACCGGAAGCGGCGGACGCATGCTGCACCGCGCGCGGCAGGAAACCCGTGAGCCAGTGCCGGTTCGGCAGCCGGGTCAGCACATCGATGTTGGCCAGGTCGGACAGCGCCTGCTCATGCGCCTTGGCATCGGAAATGTCGCGCAGCGTGAGCGCTATGCCGGAACCGACGTGTAATGCGCGGCGGAACACCCAGGCCGCGTGCATCCATCCGGCCGGCACGCGGAACTCATCCTCGAACTGCCCCTGAGCCATCGCCTTCTGGCACAGGGCCAGCAGTTCGATCGCATGGCCACGAATCAGCAGGGTAGAGATGCGTGCGCCAACCAGCTTTTCCCGCGGCAGGTTCAGCAGCCAGGCAGCCCGCTCATTGCAGTCCTCGATCTGCACATCGACCAGCTGGCCGTGGCGACTGACCGGGCGCAACATGTAGAAACCCTCGTTCGCCGCCTCCGTCGCAAGGCGATAGGTTCCGCGTACCTCTTCCTCGACATGGCGGCGCGCGGCCAGCTTGGAGAACAGGGCAATGCCGGAGATGGTCAGCAGCATCAGCAGCGCGACCACGGTCAGGGTATTCACCTGCGTGCGGGAAGCCATGCTCCGGTAGCCGGCAAGCATGCCTTCCTCGGTCAGTCCCGACAGTGCGACCAGCGGATGCCCTTCGATCTTGCGCCACGCGACATAGCGGGCACGGCCGTCGCGGAACACTGCACCTGGCTCCAGCATGACGCCGCTGATGCCCGGGAATGACGGGTTCTGGCGATAGAAAATCCGCGGCTCCGACGATCCCTGCCCGAGCCGGGTCGCCAGCACCGGGCCGGAATCGATGCGGGCGCTGACGAAGTCATGGCTTCCCTGCAGCGCCTCGTCCTGGAAAGTCGCGAGGTAATCCGGCTCGACCGAGACGAAGGCAACGCCATTGAAGCGACCGTCCGGGGTTTCCAGCCGTCTTGAAAAGCGCACCACCGGACGCTGGCTCAGCACGCCGAAGGTGACCGGGCTAATCAGCAGGCCGGAACAGCAGCCGGCACGCTGCTGCAAGAAAAAAATCTCGTTCGACAGGTTGACGCCGCGTGCCAGCTTCAGGGAACTTTCGACCACCCGCCCGTCCGCATCGGCAAGAAACACGAAAAAATCATTCCGTCGAGGCAGCAGACCGCGGTCGCGGTCGCGCTGCAAATCGATTCGTTCGGGATGGTCCTCCCAGGCAAACGCAATGGTGCGCGTCACCTGATCGACCTGCTCGATCAGGTAAGTGAGCTGGGCTGCGTAGGCATTGGCGAGCGCCTGCGCCTGCCGCGCGGCAGCGGTGCGTGCGGCCTGCTCCTCGGCCTGCAGCCGCTGGTTGGTGCCGAGCACGACGGCAAGTATCACCAGGCCGGCCAGCGCAGCGGCCAGCAGCGAGGCCCAGAACCCGCGCCGGGTCGAAGGCAGGAACTCGCTCAATGGCTGGAAGGGTATTGACGTCACGCCTGCTCCGGTTCGGGGATGTTCTCTGGCGTTCCCTGATACATGGGCAATGCACCGGATGAAAAGGTTCCTCGGATGCAGACATTGCAGAATCGCAGCGGCTGCCTAGACCGGCGACAAACATTCCGTACACCGGGAGAGCACACTGTCTGCCGATCTTCACGATGCGACCGATGCAATGAGAACTTTGTTTGCCTGGTGGGGCATGGCCGCATTACTGGTCGTCTCTGCCTGCGGCGGAGGCAATACCGCCGTCAGCCTGTCAGCCGGCAATGGGGTGGGTATTGGCAATGTGGCCACCGGGGCGGGAAGGATCGTCGCCTTGCCGGCCGATACCGCGAACGATGTGCTGAACCGGCTGAACGATCGCGGGCTGGCGGCCGGATTCCGGCTGGGCGCCGACAGTGCGATCAACCTTCCGCTGACGGTCTCGGACGCCAATGCCGCGCTGGCATCCGACACCCGCTTCTTTGGCGGCGACCAGGCGGAATGGCGCCTGCTGCGCACCGCCTCCGTGAACCGCGATGGCGTGATGGCAGGCCATGGCATCGTCGGCAGCACCCATCTTGCGTGGTTGTGGAATGGCACGCCGGCCACGCGGCGCGCGGTGCCGGACGGTGTCAGCATCGCTGCAGTCGTGGGGCCGTCCGACACCGGCAGCATCGCCGCCTCGGTATTCGACCCGTCGACTGAAGAGCAGCAAATCCTGCTGTGGCAGCCGAGCGGCAGCCGCTCGAGCATCTACCGGTCGGTGGGGGCAAAGGCCGGCATGTCGCTGTTCGGCATGGCGAGCAATGGCTGGATCGGCGGCGTCGAACGCGACGGCATCCTGCTGACGCCGAAAATCTACAACGGGTCCTGGCGTGCGCTGCCGATCGATGTCATCGAGTGCCAGTGCGACGCGGTGGCGCTGAACACGCGCGGACAGGTACTGATGACGCCGCGCGGCGGCCTTGGCGGCGACCCGCGCGGCTATCTGGTATCGACGCGCGGCATTACCCTGCTGCCGCGGCCGGATCCGGGCGCACGCTACACGGGACTGAACGACCTGGGCGATGTGGCGGGCACCGCCGACAGCGGGCCTTTCGTGATACTGGACGGCGTGCTGCATGACCTGAACACCTATGCCGGCAGCGCCCGCGTCGGCTGGCGCCTGCGCTCCGCAGTGGCCATCAACAATCAGCGGCAGGTGCTGGGCATCGGAGACTGGCAGGGACAGGCGCGCTGGTACCGGCTGGACCTGCGCTGACCGCCTCAGGACGTAGCGCTGACCTGCTGCGCTTCGGGGCGGGCCTTTGCCAGCAGCGCGTCGGACATCGCCGTTTCGTACTGGCTGAAGCGCCCCTTGCCGGCGGCCTTGGAGGCATACATCGCAATATCCGCATGCTTGAGCAGCGCCTCGGCCGACTCGGCATCGTCCGGATACAGGCTGGCGCCGAGCGATGCGCCGAATGCGCCGGACACGCTTTCCAGCGCAGGGAACGGCGCTGCCAGCGCCTGCAGGATTTTCCGCGCGATCGGGTCGACTGCCTGCGGGTTGTCGACGTTCTCGAGCACGACGGTAAACTCGTCGCCGCCGAGACGCGCCACATCGTCGCTGGCCCGAACCGCGCCGCGGATGCGCGCGGCGGCCTCCACCAGCAGCGCATCGCCCGCATCATGGCCGAGGGTGTCGTTCACCAGCTTGAAGTTGTCGAGATC
>JAIXTG010000401.1 GCA_027484285.1 Oxalobacteraceae bacterium
ACCAAGAGGCTGAAATGAAACTCATCACTGCCATCATCAAGCCGTTCAAGCTCGATGAAGTGCGCGAGGCCCTGTCGGCGATCGGGGTGCAGGGCATCACGGTCACCGAAGTCAAGGGTTTCGGACGCCAGAAGGGCCACACCGAGTTGTACCGTGGCGCCGAGTACGTGGTCGACTTCCTGCCGAAGACCAAGATCGAAGCAGCGGTCGACGATGGCATCGTCGAGCGCGCGATCGAGGCGATCGAGAATGCCGCCCGCACCGGCAAGATCGGTGACGGCAAGATCTTCGTTTACGACCTGCAGCAGGTCATCCGTATCCGTACGGGTGAAACCGGCAAGGAAGCTCTCTAAGGGGATTCAAGATGAAAAAATGGTTCACAAGCCTGATGAGCGCGGGTCTGCTGATGTTTGCAATCGGCCTCGCTCCGGTCGCATCGGCTGAAGATGCGGCACCCGCGGCGGCGCCAGCGGCAGAGGCACCGGCTGCGGCCGCTCCTGCTGCAGCCGCCGCACCTGCTGCCGCTGTCGAAGCGGCGGCACCTGCCGCAGCTGCACCTGTTGCGAACAAGGGCGATGTCGCATGGCTGATGGTGGCCACCCTGCTGGTCGCGATGATGTCGATTCCCGGCCTTGCGCTGTTCTACGGTGGCCTGGTCCGCTCGAAAAACATGCTGTCGGTGCTGATGCAGGTACTGATGATTTTCAGCCTGATCGTCGTGCTCTGGTTCATCTACGGTTACTCGCTCGCCTTCACCGAGGGGGGCGCGTTCTTCGGCGGTTTTGACCGGCTGTTCATGCAGGGGATGACGCCGGAGTCCATGGGCGCGACCTTCAGCAAGGGCGTCGTCGTTCCGGAGCTGCTGTTCGCCTGCTTCCAGGCGACCTTCGCAGCGATCACCTGCGGCCTGATCGTCGGCGCGTTCGCCGAGCGCATCAAGTTCTCGGCAGTGGTCCTGTTCATGGTCATCTGGTTCACGTTCTCCTACATCCCGATGGCGCACATGGTCTGGTTCTGGCCGGGTCCGGATGCCTACACCGACGCTGCTGCCGCCGAAAAGGCGACCGCCGCTGCCGGCTGGCTGTTTCAGAAAGGCGCGCTCGACTTCGCCGGCGGTACCGTCGTGCACATCAACGCTGCGGTGGCCGGCCTGGTGGGTGCGATCGTGGTGGGCAAGCGGATCGGCCTCGGCCGTGAATCGATGGCGCCGCACTCGCTGACGCTGACCATGGTCGGTGCAGCGCTGCTGTGGGTGGGCTGGTTCGGCTTCAACGCCGGTTCCGCGCTGGAAGCCAACGGTTCGGCCGCACTCGCGTTCGGCAACACCCTGCTGGCGACTGCCGGTGCCGTCGTGTCCTGGACCTTCGCCGAGTGGCTGATGAAAGGCAAGCCGTCGATGCTGGGCGCAGCCTCGGGCGCCGTTGCCGGACTCGTGGCCATCACCCCGGCAGCCGGCTTCGTCGGCCTGATGGGCGGCCTGGTCATCGGCCTGCTGGCCGGTGTGATCTGCCTGTGGGGCGTCAACGGCCTGAAGCGCCTGATCGGCGCCGATGATTCGCTCGACGTATTCGGCGTCCATGGCGTGGGCGGCATCCTCGGTGCCATCCTGACCGGCGTATTTGCAGCGCCGTCCCTGGGCGGCACCGGCATCTATGACTATGTCGCCAATGCCGTCGCTCCGGAATACTCGATCGCCTCGCAAGTGTGGATCCAGCTCGAGGGCGTCATCACCACGGTGGTCTGGTCGGGTGTGGTTGCCTACGTTACCTTCAAGCTGGTCGACATGCTCGTCGGCCTGCGCGTGACGGAAGAAGAAGAGCGCGAAGGCCTCGATATCTCCAGCCATGGGGAAACTGCGTACCGTTCCTGATCTCCTCGGCAGTACCGGCCCGCTCGCACCGGGCCAGAAAAACGCCCTCCCCGGAGGGCGTTTTTCATTGGCAAGGCAGGCCGGGCAGCCCGGCATGCCGGCCGGCCGCGCCGCCGACTGCCGGATTCGCGGCACGGGCAGCCGATTCCGTTAGAATCAAGCCCCCCGGTGCCCCACCGCACCCACCGATTTCAAAAGGCTTTCCCATGGTTCCCCATCTGGTTACGGCCCTGAACGGCCCGCTGCTCGAACTCGAAAAGAAAATTCTCGACGCCACGCCGGCGATCGAGCGCTGGTTCCGTCTCGAGTGGCAGGAGCACACGCCGCCGTTTTACTGTTCGGTTGACCTGCGCAATTCCGGTTTCAAGCTGGCGCCGGTCGACACCAACCTGTTCCCGGGCGGTTTCAACAACCTTGCGCCCGAGATGCTGCCGCTGGCCGTCCAGGCGGCGATGGCAGCGATCGACAAATACTGTCCGGACGCACGCAACCTGCTGCTGATCCCGGAGCGGCACACCCGCAATACCTTCTACCTCCAGAATGTCGGCCGGCTGATGCAGATCTTCCGGCAGACCGGCCTGAACGTTCGCCTCGGCACACTGGCCGAGGACGTGAAGGAGCCGACCACGCTCGAACTCCCGGATGGCAGCACGCTGACGCTCGAGCCGCTCGAGCGCTCGTCGAACGGGCGCCGGCTCGGGCTGAAGAACTTCGACCCCTGCACCATCCTGCTCAACAATGACCTGTCGGCCGGCATCCCGCCCGTCCTCGAAGGCTTGCACGAGCAGACCCTGCTGCCGCCGCTGCATGCCGGCTGGGCGGTTCGCCGCAAGACCAACCACTTCGCCGCCTATGACGAAGTGGCAAAGAAATTCGGCAAGCTGATCGACATCGATCCGTGGATGGTGAATCCGTATTTCGGCAAGTGCACCGGCATCAACTTCCACGAGCGTACCGGCGAGGACTGCCTCGCCCAGAATGTCGATTCGCTGCTGACCAAGATCCGCAAGAAATACAAGGAGTACGGCATCAAGGAGACGCCGTTCGTGATCGTCAAGGCCGACGCCGGCACCTATGGCATGGGCATCATGACCGTGCGCGACGCCAGCGAGGTGAAGGACCTCAACCGCAAGCAGCGCAACAAGATGTCGGTGGTGAAGGAGGGCCTCGAGGTATCGGACGTGATCCTGCAGGAAGGCGTCCATACCTTCGAGCACATCAACGATGCGGTCGCCGAACCGGTCGTTTACATGATTGACCGCTATGTGGTCGGCGGCTTCTATCGCGTGCATGCCGAGCGTGGCATCGACGAGAACCTGAATTCGCCGGGCGCGCACTTCGTGCCGCTCGCTTTCGCGCAGCAGCATGCACTGCCCGACCTGTCGGCCAAGCCCGGTACGGCCGCACCCAACCGCTTCTACATGTACGGTGTCGTCTCGCGCCTTGCGCTGCTGGCAGCGTCGCTGGAAATCGAGCGCACCGATCCGAATCCCGAGGTCTATTGAGCGCAAAGGCTGCCGCATGAAGATTGCATTCGCCGCCGACCCGCTGTCGGGTTTCAACCTGGCCAAGGACTCCACTTACGCGATGATGCGGGAGGCTGCCGCGCGCGGGCATGAACTGCATGCGTTCCGGCATGCCGACATGATCGTCTCCGACGGGCGCGTGCAGGCGAACGTGTCGCGCATCCGGCTTACCGGGCAGGCAGGCAGCTGGTTTCAAGTCGAGGAGACCCGGCAGTGCGCGCCGTCGGACTTCGATGTCGTCGTCGAGCGTACCGACCCGCCGTTCAACATGGAGTACATCTACGCGACCTATCTGCTGGAACTGGCGGAATCGCAGGGCGCGCGGGTGGTCAACCGGCCGGCGGCGATCCGCAATCACAATGAAAAGCTGGCGATCACGGGCTTTCCGCAATTTACCGCGCCCACTCTGGTGACCAGCGATGCCGCCCAGGTCCGGGCCTTCCATGCAACCCACCGCGACATCATCCTCAAGCCGCTGGACGGCATGGGCGGCACCGGCATCTTCCGAGTGCGCGATGACGGCCTGAACCTCGGCGCGATCGTCGAGACCCTCACGGCTGACGGGGCGCGCACCATCATGGTCCAGCGCTTCATTCCCGAGATCGCCCACGGCGACCGTCGGGTGCTGCTGATCGGCGGCAAAGTCGTGCCCTACTGCCTTGCGCGCATTCCGCAGGCCGGCGAGGTGCGCGGCAATCTCGCGGCCGGCGGTACCGGCGTGGCGATGCCCGTCTCAGAGCGCGAACGCGAAATCGGCGAAGCCCTCGCGCCGGTTTTGCTGGAGCGCGGACTCTTGCTGGTAGGATTGGATGTGATCGGTCATCATCTGACCGAGATCAATGTGACCAGCCCGACCTGTTTCCAGGAAATCATGCAGCAGACAGGTTTCGATGTGGCCGGCATGTTCGTCGATGCGCTGGAAAATCTGCAGACAAACTGACATGCGATGATCGGCATCCTGTTATTGACGCATGCGCCGCTGGGTCGCGCCTTCATCGAGGCCGCGACTCATGTATTTCGCCATCTGCCCGAGCGGCTGGAGGCGATCGATGTGGTGGCCGACCAGGACACCAGTGTGGTGCGCCGCCTGGCGCAGGAGGCCATCGCGCGCGTCAACGACGGCTCTGGCGTGCTGGTGATTACCGATGTCATGGGGGGTACCCCGAGTAACTGCACGCTGTCGCTGTGCGATCCCGGCATGGTGGAGGTGATTGCCGGGGTCAGCCTGCCGATGCTGCTGCGTGCGCTGACCTATCGCCACAATACGCTGGACGTGGCTGTCGAGATGGCCCTGGCCGGAGGCCAGAACGGTGCCTGCCGCGTTGACAACCGCGTCAGGCTAGGCCCCAACTGAACCCGGAAAACAATAACTATGCTCAGCAGGGAAATTGAAATCATCAACAAGCTCGGGCTGCATGCGCGCGCTTCGGCCAAACTCACCCAGCTGGCGGCCAGGTACCAGAGCGAAGTCTGGCTGTCGCGCAATGAGCGCCGGGTGAATGCGAAATCCATCATGGGCGTCATGATGCTGGCTGCCGGCAAGGGCGCCAGCGTGACGCTTGAGGCCGAGGGGCCGGATGAGCGGGAATGCTTTGATGCGCTGGTGGCGCTGATCGAGGCGCGCTTCGGCGAGAGCGAATAAGGCAGCAGCAATCATGGCCTCGTTCACCCTGCATGGCATTCCGGTCTCGCGCGGCATCGCGATCGGTCGTGCGCACCTGCTGAAGCCGGCGGCGCGCGACGTGAAGCACTACCTGGTGCCGGAGGAGCGGGTCGAGGCCGAGGTGCGCCGCCTGACTGATGCGATTGCAGCAGTGAATGACGAACTGCAGGCGGTGCGGCGCGACCTGCCGGCCGACGCGCCCTCCGAACTGGCAGCGTTCATTGACGTGCACGCGCTCATTCTTGCCGACCCGATCATCGCCGAGCATCCGCTGAAGATCATCCGCAGCCGTCACTACAACGCCGAATGGGCGCTGCTGACCCAGATCGACGAGCTGTCTGCCCAGTTCGACGAGATCGATGACGCCTACCTGCGCGAGCGCAAGAACGACATCCTGCAGGTCGGCGAGCGGATACTGAAAATGCTGACGGGGAGCGCGACAGTGCCGGCACCGGCTGCGCCGGCTGCGCCGGGCGACTATGCCCCCCAGATGATCGTGATTGCGCACGACATCTCGCCGGCCGACATGCTGCAGTTCCGCGACCGGGCCTTCGTCGGCTTCGTCACCGACCTGGGCGGCCAGAATTCCCATACCGCGATCGTGGCGCGCAGCCTCGACATTCCGGCCGCAGTCGGCATGGCGAATGCGTCGGCCCTGATCAGCGAAGATGACTGGATCATCATCGACGGCGATGCCGGCATCGTGATCGTCGATCCCGCGCCGGTGGTGCTCGAGCAGTATCGCGGCGCGCAGGCAAAGCTGCTGCGCGAACGCAAGAAGCTGGGCAAGCTCAAAAAGACACCGGCGGTCACGCGCGATGGCACGCTGATCCACCTGCTGGCCAATATTGAACTGCCCGAGGATTGCGCGAGCGCGCTCGACGCCGGCGCGGCCGGCGTCGGCCTGTTCCGGTCGGAGTTCCTGTTCATGGGGCGCACCGGCCGCGGCGGCAAATTGCCGTCGGAGGATGAACAGTTCGAGTCGTACCGCAAGGTGGTGCTTGCGATGAAGGGTCGTCCGGTCACGATACGCACGCTCGATGTCGGCGCCGACAAGCCGCTCGACAAGGACGAGGAAACCGCGCTCAACCCGGCGCTCGGCCTGCGCGCCATCCGCTATTGCCTGTCCGAGCCGCAGATGTTCCTCACGCAGCTGCGCGCCATCCTGCGCGCGTCTGCCTACGGTCCGATCAACCTGCTCGTGCCGATGCTTGCGCATGCCTTCGAGATCGACCAGACACTCGCCCTGATCGAGCAGGCCAAGCAGCAGCTGCGCGACGCGAAGACGAAATTCAACCCGGGCATCGCAGTCGGCGCGATGATCGAGATACCGGCAGCGGCGCTGACCCTGCCGCTGTTCGTCAGGCGCATGAACTTCCTGTCGGTCGGCACCAACGACCTGATCCAGTACACGCTGGCGATCGACCGGGTCGATCATGAAGTCGCGCACTTGTACAACCCGCTGCATCCGGCCGTGCTGCAGCTGCTGTCGATGACCATCACGGCCGGCGCCAAGGCCGGCATCCCGGTGGCGGTTTGCGGCGAGATCGCCGGCGACACCCGGCTGACACGCCTGCTGCTGGGGCTCGGGCTGCGCGAATTCTCGATGCACCCGGCACAGCTGCTGGCGGTGAAGCAGGAAATCCTGAACAGCGACCTGACACTGCTCGAGCCGGCAGCGCGCAAGGTGCTGAAAGTGTATGAGCCGACCGCGATCGCGGAGGCGGTGGAGCGACTCGCGTCGTTGTGACCAAGGTCTGCCCGAACGGGGTCGCCGCCAGCAAGGAGACGAGACGCTGGGCCCCGGTCTGCACCGGGGCGACCGCCAGCAAGCTGGCGGTCGTTTGACGCGTTTCGTTGCTTTCGTTATTCTTGCCCCCATTGCGCCGATTTGATCTTAGCTTGCGGGCGCAGGGGAACTTCCCGAACAAATGCGGCTAAAGCGAGCTCGAATCGACAACGAATCCAGCCCGACAGCCAGCGCTCTCGGGCTTTTTTGTTGTCACTCCACACATGAAATCCATAGGCTTCGTCACTCCCCAGTCCATGCACTTCGCCGAGCCGCTGCCGCTGCAGAGCGGGGCGTCGCTGGCCGATTACACGCTGGTATACGAGACCTACGGCACCCTGAATGCCGATTGCTCGAACGCGGTGCTGGTCTGCCACGCACTGAACGCTTCGCACCATGTGGCCGGCAGCTACGAGGGCCAGCCAAAAAGTACCGGCTGGTGGGACAACATGGTCGGCCCGGGCAAGCCCCTCGATACCGACCGCTTCTTCGTGATCGGCGTGAACAACCCGGGTTCGTGCTTCGGCTCGACCGGACCGATGCACACCAATCCCGCGACCGGCAAGCCCTACGGTGCCGCATTTCCGGTAGTGACTGTCGAGGACTGGGTGCACGCCCAGGCGCGGCTCGCGGACCGGCTGGGGATCCGCAAATTTGCCGCGGTGATGGGCGGCTCGCTGGGCGGCATGCAGGCGCTGGCCTGGAGCATCCTGTATCCGGAGCGGGTCGCCCACTGCCTGGTCATTGCCTCCACGCCCAAGCTGTCGGCGCAGAACATTGCCTTCAACGACGTTGCGCGCCAGGCCATCCTCACCGATCCCGACTTCCATGCCGGCGACTTCTACTCGCATGGCGTAGTACCGAGGCGCGGTTTGCGGGTGGCACGCATGATCGGCCACATCACTTACCTGTCGGACGACGACATGGCCGAGAAATTCGGCCGCGACCTGCGCAATGGCGACTACCAGTTCGGCTTCGGCGTTGATTTCGAGATCGAGTCTTACCTGCGCTATCAGGGCGACAAGTTTTCCGAATATTTCGACGCAAACACCTATTTGCTGATTACCAAGGCGCTTGATTATTTCGATCCGGCGCGGGCCCACGGCGGCGACCTCGCCGCCGCGCTGGCAGGAACGCATGCCGAATTCCTGCTGGTGTCGTTCAGTACCGACTGGCGCTTTGCGCCCGAGCGCAGCCGCGAGATCGTGCAGGCGCTGGTCAGGAACGAGCGCCAGGTCACCTACGCGGAAATCGATGCGCCGCACGGACACGACGCCTTCCTGCTGGACGACCCGCGCTACCTCGGTGTGGTGCGCGCCTACTATGACAAAGTGTGGCTGCAACTGGGCAGCCCGCGCACTGCCCTGCCGGTGCAAAAGGAGGCCGCATGATTGCCGAGCCCGTGATTGGCCTGCGGGCCGACCTTGCTTTCATTGCGCACTGGGTTACGCCCGGCTCGCGTGTGCTCGACCTCGGCTGCGGCGACGGTGCGATGCTCGAGTACCTGCAGCGGCACAAGCAGTGCCGGGGCTATGGCGTGGAGATCGACGATGCGAAGATTCCGCGCTGCGTGCAGCGCAACGTGAACGTGATCCAGCAAAACCTCGAAGAGGGGCTGGCCATGTTTGTCGATAATGCATTCGACACCGTGCTCTGCCTGTCCGCGCTGCAAATGATGAAGCATGTCGAACAGGTACTGCGCGACATCGCGCGCGTCGGCCGCGAGGCCATCGTCTCCTTTCCGAACTTCGCTTACTGGCCGCACCGCCTGTCGCTGCTGACCGGGCGCATGCCGGTATCCGAAAGCCTGCCCTACCAGTGGTACGACACGCCCAACCTGCGCTGCGCGACCATCCGTGACTTCGAGGAACTTGCCCGCGAGGTAGGACTCGAAGTGCTCGAATGCGTGGCGCTGGCCGACGATGGCACGCCAGTCAGCTTGCTGCCGAACTGGCGCGGCAGCCTCGCTGTCTTCCGACTCCGCAAACAAGCTGCCGCATGAACCTTCCTGCCGACCCCAAGCCCGCGCCCGGGCTGCTGCGATCGAAACTGTTCTGGGTCAGCCTGCTGTATTTCTCCGAAGGCTTTCCGCTCGGCCTGTTCTACGACCTGTTTCCGGTCTACTTCCGGCAGCAGGGCGTCGAGCTGAAACAGATCGGCCTGCTCAGCCTGCTCGGCCTGTCGTGGACCCTGAAATTCCTGTGGGCGCCGCTGATCGACTTCACGCGCCGCCATCGCTGGTGGATGGCCGCTGCCGACATCGGCATGGGCGTGGTCATGATTTTTTGCGCACGCGAGGCCGGCTTCGGTCCGTGGGTCTGGGTGGCGATCGGCATTTTCACCGCGCTGTCGGCAACCAATGACATCGCGATCGACGGCTACACGATCGAACGCCTGAACAAACAGGAACTCGGCATTGCCAATGGCTTCCGGATCGGCTTCTATCGGGTCGGCATGCTGGCCGCCGGCCTGCTGCTGTGGCTGTCCGACCACGCCGGCTGGAATGCCACCTATGGCGTAGCTGCACTGCTGTTCGTGGCGCTGGCGATCGGTGCCCTGCTCGCGCCGCGCGAGCCGGCACGCCCGGTGCGCGAAGCGCCATCCAGCCTGCGCGGCGAGCTGGCCCTGCTGGCCGGCCAGCCCTTGCTGCTGGCGGCGATCGGCCTGTTCCTCGCCGGCCTGCTGTGGCCGGTCATTGCCGCATTCGACCCGCCGGCAGTGGCCGGCATCAAGAACAGTTCGTGGTTCAAGTCGGTGCCGGTGGTGCTGATCCTGCTGTCGGCCTGGCTGTTCTCGCGCGCGTTGCGCGGCCGCTCGCTGCAGCAGTCGGAAGCTACCGAGCGCGGACCCCTGTTCGGCGCGATCGTCTCCCTGCTGAACCGCCGTCATGCGCTGATCCTGATCGGCTTCATTCTGATTTTCAAGCTGGCCGATTCGTCGATTGGTTTCATGATCAAGCCGTTCTGGGTCGACAGCGGCTTCACGAATACCCAGATCGGGCTGGTGTCGGTCAATCTCGGGCTCGGCCTGTCGATCGCCGGCGGGCTGATCGGCGGCTGGTACACCGACCGCGTCGGCATCTTCCGCGCGCTCTGGGTGCTGGGCCTGTGGCAGGCCTTGTCGAATCTCGGCTATGTCGCCGCCGCCTTCCTGATACCGGCAGCGCCGCAGGGAACGGACATACCGCTGTCGCTGCAGGCGGTGATGTATTCCGCCAGTGCGATCGAATCATTCACCGGCGGCCTCGGCACCGCTGCATTCCTCGCCTTCCTGATGGCGATCGTCGACAAATCGCGCGCCACGACCGAGTACGCCATCCTGTCGTCCATCTTCGCGTTTTCGCGCTCGATCGCCGGCTGGGCCGGCGGGGTCGGCGCGCACGAGATGGGCTATGCGAACTACTTCCTGCTGACCTTCATCCTCGCCTTCCCGGCCTATGCACTGCTGCCGTGGATACGGACCATCCTGACCGACCAGGACCGCCGCAGCGCCGAAGCCACCGCGTCAGGCACCTGAACCCGCCGGCCCGGAGGCCCGCCGGTCAGTCGCCGGCGGCCCCGGGCGCCGGTGCCGCCGGTGCCGGCTGGTTACGCATACGCGCCAGCAGCCGGCGCCAGCCCAGCTGGGCATCATCGACGAAGGTATACACCGCAGGCACCACCAGCAGCGACAACAGGGTCGACGTGATCAGCCCGCCGATGACGGCCACCGCCATCGGCGAACGGAAGCTGGGATCGGCACCGAAGCCGAGCGCCAGCGGCATCATGCCGGCGCCCATCGCGATCGTCGTCATCACGATCGGCCGGCTGCGCTTGTGGCAGGCATCGACCAGGGCATCGAAGCGGTCCAGGCCGGCCTTGCGCGCAAGGATGGCGTAATCCACCAGCAGGATGGAGTTTTTGGTCACGATACCCATCAGCATGATCAGCCCGATCATCGAGGGCATCGACAGCGCCTTGTTGGTCAGCAGCAGGCCGATGAAGGCGCCGCCGATCGACAGTGGCAGCGCCGCCAGGATGGTCAGCGGCTGCAGGAAGTTGTGGAACAGCAGTACCAGCACGCCAAAGATGCAGAGCACGCCGATCAGCATGGCCACACCGAAGCTGGCGAACAGGGCCTGCATCTCCTGCGCATCGCCGAGCTCCACCAGCTGCACCGAGGGTGGCAGGTTTTGCAGTGCCGGCAGCGCGCGCGCCTCTTCATTCACCTCGCCCAGCTGCCGGCTGCCCAATTCCACGTCGAGCGTGACATTGCGGCTGCGGTTCAGGCGGTCGATCTGCGCCGGGCCGCTGTCCATGCTGACGCTGGCCACGGTGCCCAGCATCACCGGACTCGAGCGTCCGGGCACCAGCAGGCGCTCGAGTGCGGCGAGGTCGGCGCGCACGTCGTCCGGCAGCTTCACGCGGATCGGCACCTGCCGCTCCGGCAGGTTCAGCTTCGGCAGCGCGACGTCATAATCGCCGGCGGTGGCCACCCGCACGGTTTCCGCAATGGCGGCGGCCGTCACGCCGAGATCGGCCGCGCGCGCGGGATCGGGGCGCACGATGATCTCCGGCCGCACCAGCGATGCGCTGGAGTTCACATTGCCGATCCCCTGCAGCGTGCGGAGGTCGCGTTCGAGCGCGCGTGCCGCGGCACTCAGCGCGACCGGATCCTCGCTCTTCAGCACCAGCTGCAGCTTGACGCCGGCATCGGCCGTCCCGACCGTGAAACGTGCGCCCGGCACCTCGACCAGCCGTTCCCGGATCTGCGCCTCGATTTCCTGCAGCGTCTGGTCGCGTTCCTGGCGGTGGATCGTGGTCACCGTGAGCACGGCGCGGCGCGCCTCGGCCGCGGCACCGGGCGCGAACGCATCGCCGGTCGAGCCGCCGCCGACCGAGCTGAAAATGCCTTTCACGCCGTCCACCTGCGCCGCTGCCACCCGAGCGCGCTCGGCGGCGATGCGTGTGTCGGCCAGCGTGCTGCCGGGCGGAAGCTCGACCGTAATCTGGGTTACGCCGCGGTCACCCGGCGGGATGAAGCTCGTCGGCAGCAGCGGCACCAGCGCCAGCGAGCCGGCGAAGAACAGCGCCGACGCGATCGCGGTCACTATCCGGTGCCGCAGGCACCAGCGCATCACGCGCAGGTAGGACCGCATCAGCCAGCCATCCTCGGGTTGCGCATGCGCTGTCGGCTTCATCAGGTAGGCCGACATCATTGGCGTCAGCAGCCGCGCCACCACCAGTGATGCCAGCACGGCCAGCGCCGCCGTCCAGCCGAACTGCTTGAAAAACTTGCCCGGCACGCCGCCCATGAAGGCCGTTGGCAGGAACACCGCCACCAGCGTGAAGGTGGTCGCTATCACTGCCATGCCGATCTCGTCGGCGGCCTCCAGTGCCGCCTGCATCGGCGTTTTCCCCATGTGCAGGTGGCGCGCGATGTTCTCGATCTCGACGATCGCATCGTCCACCAGCACGCCCACGACCAGCGCCAGCGACAGCAGCGTGACCGCATTGATCGTGTAGCCGAACCAGTACATGCCGAGAAAGGCCGGTATCACCGACAGCGGCAGGGCCGATGCGGCCACCAGCGTCGCGCGCCAGTCGCGCAGGAACCAGAGCACCACCAGCACCGCGAGCGCCGCCCCTTCGTACAGCAGCGCCATCGATCCTTCGAAGTCATCTTCGACCGGCTGCGCATTGTCGATGACCTCGGCCAGCACGAACTGCGGATGCGCTGCCCGCAGCTGCGCTACCGCTTCGCGTACTGCGCGAGCGACGTCGATTTCGCCGGCACCCTTGGTGCGCAGGATCTCGAAGCCGACCACCGGCTTGCCATTGTGGGTCGCCTCGGCGCGCGGCTCGGCCACCGTATCCGTCACCGTCGCCACCTGGTCGAGCCGCACCCGTGAACCATTGGCCAGCGGTATCTCGAGCAGCGCCAGTTCGCTGGCGCTCTTCACCGTCGCAATAGTTCGAACCGACTGCTCGGCGCCAGACACGTCGCCGCGTCCGCCCGGGGCTTCCTGCTGCACCTGACGCAGCCGGCGTGACACGTCGATCGCCGTCACTTGCATTGCGGCCATGCGCTGCGGGTCGAGCACGATCCGCACCTCGCGCGTGGCACCGCCGATGCGCTTGACCGCGCCCACCCCGCGCACCGACAGCAGCCGCTTGGTGATCGTGTTGTCGATGAACCAGGAAAGATCCTGCAGGTCGGGCGCACTGCCGGCCGCGCTGGCTGCCGGCATGACGGTAAAGGTCAGGATCGGCCGGCCGGCGGTCGACACTTTGGTCACCGACGGGTCGCGCACATCGGCTGGCAGGTCGGCGCGCACGCGAGCCACCGCATCGCGCACATCATTCACTGCGTCCGACAGATTCTTCTCGAGAATGAATTCGACCGTGACGGTCGCCGTACCGTCCAGCACCTTGGTATAAATGTTCTTCACGCCCTGCAGCGTGGCGACCGAGTCCTCGATCTTGCGCGCGACCTCGGTCTCCAGCTGTGCGGGTGCGGCGCCCGGCAGGCTGGCGCTGACCGTCACGATCGGCAGTTCGATGTCGGGAAAGTCCTGCACCGGGTTGGCCCGGAACGCCAGCAGGCCGGCGATGGTGAGCAGGATGAACAGCAGGATTGCCGGTACCGGATGACGGATCGACAGCGCGGAGAAATTCACTCGGTCCCTTTCAGTCGGCCTTCGCCTGCGGCGTGCCCACACGCACCAGGTCGCCGTCATTCAGGAAGCCGGCGCCGGCCGCCACCAGCACGTCCTCCGGCCCGACGCCCTCGGTGACCTCGACCCGCTGCTTCAGGTAGCGGCCTGTCCTGACCTTCAGCTGGGCGACCCGGGAATCGGCGCCGACCCGGAACACATAACTGAAGCCGTCGCGCAGCACGACGGCCTGTTGCGGTACCGTCAGCGCGCTGCCGTTGCCGGTCATGAATTCACCGCGTGCATACATACCGGCCCGCGCCGGCGGCACGTCCGGCGGCGCCGGACCGAGGTCGACATAGACGAGTGCAGTGCGGGTCTTCGGATCGACGGTCGGGCCGATGCTGCGCACTTTGCCAGTGAGCTGGCTGCCGTTGGCCGCGGTTATCCGGGCCGGTGTTCCGCGCGCGATGCCCGCCAGCTCGCTGGCCATCACTTCGGCACGCCACTCGAGCCGGCCCTGGCGAATCAGGCGGAACAATTCGGTACCGGCCGGCACCACCGCGCCCACGGTGGCGGCGCGCATGGAAATCAGGCCATCGTCGGGGGCGGTCAGCCGCGTGAATTTCAGTCGCAGCTGCTGCGCCTCCACGCTGGCCTGTGCCGCCGCAACGCGCGCACGCGCCGTCTGCTCGGCGGTCTGGTACTGGTTGATCTGCTGAGTGCTCAGTGCGCCGCTGGCGGCCAGTGAGCGCGCGCGTTCGGCGTTCGATTCCGCCTCGGCCAGCGTGGCCTGCGCTTCCATCAGGCTGGCACGGGCCTGCGCGAGATCGGCTTTCACCGTGTCATCCGAGAAGCGCGCCAGCACATCACCGGCGCGCACCCGGTCGCCGACATTGACCAGTACCTCGGTCAGGCGCAGCCCGTTGGCCTCGCTGCCGATGCTTGCTTCCTGCCAGGCAGCGATATCGCCGTTGGCGACCAGTGTGCGCGGCAGCATCATCGTTTCGGGCCGGGCCGTCGTTACCGTCAGCGCCGGCCGCGGGCCGGTGTCGGCCTTGGCGGCCGCAGGGCCGTCGCCCGGTCGGTCGGCCGGACTGCGCGCCCACCACACCAGTGCCAGCACTGCGGCGATCAATAGGGCGGCGACCGGCATCAAGCGGCGCAGCTTGCGTCTCTGCATCATGGATCAGTTCCGTTGCGTCAGTGAATTCGTTGAATCCGGTGCGGCCGGCGCGGACCAGCCGCCGCCAGCCGCCCGGTACAGCGCGATCCAGGCCGCGATGCGCTCGCGCTGCAGATTGACCAGTGCGCTTTCTGCAGCGAAGCGGTTGCGGCGCGCCTCCTCCAGTTCAAGCAGGCTGGCCATGCCTGCCTGATAGCGCTCGCGGGTGGCGTTGAAGAAGGTGCTGAACCCTTCGATGGCTGCCTGTGCATCGCTGCTGCGCCGGGCCGTGCTGTCGAGCTGTACCAGCGCCTCCTCCACTTCGCGCACTGCGCGCCGGACTACGTCGCGGTAGCGGCTGGCCGCTTCCTCATAGCGTGCGCGTGCGGCATCGAGATTCGCGCGCCGGCGTCCCGCGTCGTACACCGGGACTGTCAGTTGCAGCGGGCCGATCGACCAGTAATTCAGGTTCAGCGCCTGGCTGCCCGACTCGAAACGTGCCAGGCCGATGTTGCCGGTCAGCGCGAGCCGCGGATAGCGCTGCGCATCCACGCTGCCGACTTCGCGGCTGGCGGCCGCCACCTGGCGCGCGGCGGAGAACACGTCGGGCCGCTGTGCCAGCGTCGCTGCCGGCAGGGTCGCCAGCTCGAGAGCGGCCGGAATCTGCAGCGGTGGCAACGGCGGCTGCATCAGGCGGGCCCGCAGCGCGCTTTCGTCCATGCCGCTCAGCATGACGAGGATTTTCACGTCCACATCGCACTGCGCGCGCTGCTGCTGAAGCAGCGCATTGCCCTCGGCGGCGCTGGCACGGGCCAGTGCCGCATTGGCCGGCGACTGGAAGCCGGCATCGGCCGCCAGTCCGGTCAGGCGCGCAGTTTCGGCGCGCGATGCCGCATCGGCCGCCGCGACATCCGCGCGGTGGCGACAGGCGCGCAGCTGGTAGTACTGGTTTGCGACTTCGGCGGCCACCGAGACGCGCGCCTCATGCCAGCCCGCCTCGGCGCCGGCCATCCGCAGCTGGGCCGCTTCCTGCGCCAGCCGGTTGGCGCCGAACAGGTCGATTTCCCAGCTGGTCTGCGCAGCACCCTGGTAGATGGTCCCGCCCGGCAGCGGGGGGAACGGGCTGCGCCGCTGTGCAGTACCGACGGCCTCGATCACGGGACGCCTCGCCGCACCGGCCGCCACCCGCTCGGCATTCGCCTGCGCCAGCTGGGTGCGGGCAGCGGCAACGCTGGCATGGACCGCTTGTGCCGAGCCGATCAGTTCGACCAGCAGCGGATCGTCATGCTGGCGCCACCAGTCGGTCAGTGATGCGAGCCTGCCCTCGTGAGCGAGAACCGCCTCGCCCGGCACCGGAGCCTGCCACGCAGCCGGCAGCTCGGCAGAGGGCGCCGGCGGCAACGGCGCCAGCGGTGCACAAGCGGACAGCAGCAGCATCAGCGCGGCGAGACAGGGTCGGATCATTCGATGATGGAGGCGATGAGGTGGCGATGCATTGTGCCAGCAAGCCGGCCAATTCGCCGACAGGATCGGCCGGCCGGATACACTGGATGCCCTGAAATATTGTGTTGCGTCTTTTTTCTCATGCTGAACCTGCTCTGGCTGGGCTTTTTCTTGGCGGCAGCGCTTGCTGCCGGCTGGCGTGCGCTGGTGCATGCCGATCCCTCGGTGTTCGCGGCCATGGTCGAGAGCCTGTTTGCCATGGCAAAGCTGTCGGTCGAGGTGATGATCCTGCTGTTCGGCACGCTGACCCTGTGGCTTGGCTTCCTGAAGATTGCCGAGCGTGCCCTGCTGGTGCAGGCGCTCGCGCGCTGGCTGTCGCCGCTGTTTGCGCGGCTAATGCCGGAGGTGCCGGCGGGCCATCCGGCGCTCGGGCTGGTGACGCTGAACTTCACTGCAAATGCGCTCGGCCTCGACAATGCGGCCACGCCCATTGGCCTGAAAGCCATGCGCGAGCTGCAGACGCTCAATCCGCAGCCCGAGGTCGCCACCAATGCGCAGATCCTGTTCCTGGTGCTGAATGCATCGTCGCTGACGCTGCTGCCGGTATCGATCTTCATGTACCGCGCGCAGCAGGGCGCGTCCGATCCGACGCTGGTGTTCCTGCCCATCCTGCTGGCAACCTCGGCCTCGACGCTGGCCGGCTTCCTCGCCGTGGCATTTGCGCAGCGGCTAAAGCTGCGTGACCCGGTGGTGCTGGCCTGGATGCTAGGTGCCGGACTGCTGCTCGGCGGGCTGGTCGCGCTGCTGGCCAGCCTGTCGGCGGCTGCGCTCGCTTCATTGTCCTCGCTGCTCGGCAATGTCGTGCTGTTCGGCCTGGTACTGCTGTTCCTGCTGCTGGGTGCAGTGCGGCGGGTACCGGTCTTCGAAGCCTTCGTCGACGGCGCGCGCGAGGGTTTCGACGTCGCGAAGAACCTGCTGCCCTACCTGGTGGCGATGCTGTGTGCTGTCGGCGTGCTGCGCGCGTCCGGCGCGCTCGACCTGCTGCTCGGCGGCGTGCGACAGCTGGTGGCTTTCGCCGGCTGGGACAGCCGTTTCGTCGACGCGCTGCCGGTGGCACTGGTCAAGCCGTTCTCGGGAAGTGCCGCGCGCGCGATGCTGATCGAAACCATGAGCTCGCAGGGCGTCGACAGCTTCGCCGCGCTGCTGGCGGCGACGGTGCAGGGCAGCACCGAGACGACCTTCTATGTGCTGGCGGTCTACTTCGGCGCAGTCGGCGTGCAGCGCGCGCGGCATGCGGTGTCTTGTGCGCTGCTGGCCGACCTGGCCGGCGTCATCGCCTCGATCGCGGTCTGCTACTGGTTCTTTGGCTGATCAGCGCGAAAATGCATAGGCTATCGTCAGCGGCGCGTGGTCGGAGAAACGCTCGTCCTTGTAGACCGACGCCGCGGTTGCAGTCGCCGCAATGCCGGGCGTTGCGACCTGGTAGTCGATGCGCCACCCGACATTGTTGGCCCACGCCTGGCCGCGATTGCTCCACCAGGTATAGGCTTCGCCGGTCGTGTCCGGATGCAGCAGCCGGTACACGTCGCGCCATCCGGCCTCGCCGAACACCTCGGACATCCACGCCCGCTCTTCCGGCAGGAAGCCGGAGTTCTTCTGGTTGCTCTTCCAGTTTTTCAGGTCGATTTCCTTGTGGGCGATATTCCAGTCGCCGCAGATCACGACTTCACGTCCGGATTGGCGCAACTGCACCAGGTGCGGCATGAAGACGGCCATGAAGCGGAATTTCGCCTGCTGCCGTTCCTCGCTCGACGAACCTGAAGGGCAGTAGACCGAGATCACCGACAGCTTGCCGAAGTCGCACTGCACATAGCGGCCCTCGGCATCGAACTCGGCATCGCCGAAGCCAATGACGACGTTGTCCGGCTTTATGCGGCTGTAGACGCCAGTACCGGAATAGCCCTTCTTTTCCGCGTAGTGGAAATGACCGTGATAGCCGTGCGGCGACAGGAATTCCGGCGTCATGTCCGCCGCCTGCGCTTTCAGTTCCTGCACGCAGACGAAGTCGGCGTCCTGCTGGCCCATCCATTCGAAAAAGTTCTTTTTGGCGGCCGAGCGGATGCCGTTCAGGTTGGCGGAGATGATCTTCATGCAATCGGGGTGGAAAAGACAAAACGGGCGACAGGATAACCGATCGCGGCTGCCATCGGCCGCGCGATAAAATGCCGGCTTTCATCTGCCATTTGCCGAGTTAAACCGTGAGCAATCTCCGTCAGCAGTTCATCGAATTTTCCGTTAACGCCGGCGTGCTGCGCTTCGGCGAGTTCGTCACCAAGGCCGGCCGCCTGTCGCCGTATTTCTTCAACGCCGGCCTGTTCAACGATGGCGCGCGCCTGGGCCAGCTGGCGAACTTCTATGCGCAGACCCTGCTCGATTCCGGCGTGGGCTTCGACATGCTGTTCGGCCCCGCCTACAAGGGCATCACGCTGGCGTCGGCTACCGCAGTCGCACTCGCGGCCAAAGGGCGCAACGTGCCGTTCGCCTACAACCGCAAGGAAGCGAAAGACCATGGCGAGGGCGGCACCATCGTTGGCGCCAAGCTCGAGGGCCGCGTGGTCATCATCGATGACGTGATCTCGGCCGGCACCTCGGTGCGCGAGTCGGTGCAGATGATTCGCGCGCAGGGCGCGACGCCGTGCGCGGTGCTGATCGCGCTCGACCGGATGGAGCGCAGCGGCGCCGAGGGAGCGCTGTCGCAGCTGTCGGCGGTGCAGGAAGTTGAACAGAGCTACGGCATGCCGGTGATACCGATTGCGAACCTGAACGACCTGTTTGCCTACCTGTCCGGCCCCGGCGCGAGCGCCGAGCTGGCGCAGTTCACGCCGGCCGTGGCCGCCTACCGCGAGAAATACGGCGTCGCCTGAGGCCGCGCGCGGCTGCGCGGCTCAGCGCGCTGCAAAGATGTCGTACACGACAAAGGCGTCGGCCGGGGTGCGCTTGTACTTCGCCATCTTGCCGATGCCCTGCAGCTTGTTCAGCCAGTCGTACTTCGGCGATGAAGTCTGGAACTGCGGTGTCGTGATGAAATACGGCAGGCCCTTGTCGTCGAGCACTTCGCCGCGTGCCAGCGCGTCGTTTGCTTCCTTCGACCCCACCACCACGCCGCCATAGGTCATGTAGATCAGCGCACCGTCGTCAGTCTCGATGGTCAGCCGCACGTCAAGCCGCAGTGCGCCGGACGGCGTAGCACGTATCCAGTCGCCGCCGGGCGGCAGGATCTTCCCCGAGATCTTCGGTCCCTTCACCCAGCCGCCGGGCAGGATGTTCACAATCGTCGTATTGCTATCGATCGACTTGCGTTCGGTCGGGATGTGCGCCGTCATCAGGTAGTCGGTGACGACCTGGGTAGTCTGTGCGTGTGCGCCGGCGCCAAAGCCGGACAACGCGATCACGAGCGCGCATGCTGCAGAGCGTCTTTTCATTTTTGTCACTCCTCCGGAAATGGGAACGGACTACCGCGAGTGACTATAGCAGCGTGCGCCCGGCTCAGTCCCGGACCGGCACCTTCGGCAACGTGTCCAGCAGTCCGTATTTCTCGATACGCGGCGTCCAGCTGCCGTCGCTGATGCACTTCTGCACATGGGCGGCGATCTCGCGCATCGGCGCAAACCAGACCCCGCCCTTGGCCAGCATCCGGCCGATCATCTGGTGTGTCTGTCTCCAGCGCGCTAGCCGGCCCGACAGGAACGGATGCCAGACCGGGACCCACAGCGCGCCGTACTCATGCGCGGCTTCGAATTCTTCCCACCAGTTCTGCCATGCGAAGGCCGGTGCCTGTATCGGCATCTGGAAGCCGAACTCGGTGCTGTGCATGAACGGCGGCCAGTCGTCCATCCCCCAGTGGGAAGGCAGCTCCAGCAGCTTGCCTTTCGCACTGTCGAGCAGGTAGGGGATGTCATCACCCATCAGTGATGCATCGTACTGAATGCCGGCTTCGATCAGCAGGTCGGCCGAACGGTGCGAAAAGTTGTACAGCGGCGCGCGCCAGCCGGCCGGCTTTTCGCCGGTGATTTTCTGTACCGACGCGATGCTGTGCTCGAGCCAGAAGCGTTCTTCCTCATCGGAAAGTTCATTCGGATGCTCATGCAGCCAGCCATGTGACGACACCTCGTGGCCGTCCTTGATCATCGCTTCCACTGCATGCGGGTAGCGCTCCGCACACCAGCCGGGCACGAAGAAGGTCTGCCGGATACCGAAGTGCCGGTAGCTGTCGAGTATGCGCGGCACCGCAACCTGCGGACCGTAGCGCAGCTGGGATGCGGTCGACACCATCAGGTGCGCCTTGTCCGGATAGGACAGGTAGAGCAGGCTCTCGGCGTCCATGTCGAACGTGAAGCAGACCGCGCAGCGCGCGCCGTTTGGCCAGGGAACAGGATTGCTGATCATGGTCGTGTCCTCGTACAGAAATCACATGGCTGTCTTGCCGCCGTCCGCGGTCCACGTGGCGCCGGTCACGAAGCCGGCCGCCGGGCTGGCGAGGAAGGCAACCACCGCGGCGATATCCTCTGGCCGGCCAATGCGCCCGATCGGCACCGTGCGGATCTCGCCGGCGCGCGCGGCGGCGGGATCGTCGGCGATGCGGAATTCCGCGGCCAGCATTGGCGTGTCGATCGGTCCGGGACAGACGGCATTCACGCGTATCCGCTGCGCTGCCAGTTCGACCGCCAGCGCCCGGCTCCATGCCAGGATCGCGCCCTTGGTGGCGGTATACGCGCTGTATCCGCGCTGGCCGACCAGTGCAAGCTCGGAGGCGATGTTGACGACGGCCGGCGCGTCGCTGCACGACAGCGCCGGCACCAGCGCGCGCGTGATCCTGAACGCGGCATCGAAGTTCACCGCGAATAGCCGGTCGAGCGTCGCATCGTCGGTGTCGGCAAAGGGCAGGACCTCGCTGATGCCGGCATTGTTGACGAGGATGTCGCAGTGCTCGTGCATCGCCGACGACAGTGCGGCCAGCACGCGATCGGTGTCGCGCCGGTCGGACAGGTCAACCGCATGCGGCTGCAGGAGCGTGCCATGCCGGACTGCCATCTGCGCGAGCGTGTCGGCGTCACGGTCCAGCGCATGCACCGCAGCGCCTTTTGCCAGCAGCGCGGCCACGATGGCGCGGCCGATGCTGCCGGCCGCTCCGGTCACTACCGCACGGCGGCCCGCCAGTTCTTCGGTTTTCGGGAAATCGGCCATGCCCGCCTCACATCACGGTCAGGAAGGACACGCCATGCGCACCCACGAAGCTGTCCGCGCGGCGCCCGCCCGAGGCCGGCGCGCCGTAGTGGTCCGATATCACGCGCCGCACCCGATTGCGATGCCAGCTGCGCAGCAGCTCGGACAGCGGCATGACGGCCAGCGAGGTATCGCCATACAGTTCACGGTGCAGTGCCGGCAGCCGATACCACGGCACCGCAGCCTTTTCGTGATGCGCGTTGTGGTAGCCGAAATTCAGCGTCAGCAGGTTCAGCACCGGGAAGCGCACCGACACCAGGTTGGAAAAGGTATTGGCCTGTTCATAGGCGCGATCGCGGCCATCCATCGGCACCGGCTCCTGCTCGGCGACGAAGAACTGCTCGAAGGTGTGATGGAAGGCGTCGAAGAAATTCAGCACGTGCAGCAGGCCGATGTAGGCCAGCGCATAGAGCAGGAAAGCCTTCAGCGACCAGCTGGCCAGCAGCGCCAGCAGCAAGCCGCGCAGCACCAGCATGGACAGCGAGCGCGGCAGGTATTTGCGCTGCGAGCGCACGAAGAACGGGCGCCACACCACTTGCAGGTGCATCAGCATCTCGGTGGCCGGGATGTAGGCCCATTCGAGCGCCTGCAACGCGCGCTTCAGCCAAGGCTGGCGCTGCATGAGTCCCTTGAAGTCGAAGCAGGTGACGTCCGCGCGGTCGCGGTGGTGGCGGATATGGAGATGGCGGATGCGCTCGAAGGATGCATAGCTGGCGCCGGCGATAAAGCTCATCCATTCGCCGGCCCAGCGGTTGGCGGCGAGGCTGGAGAACAGCGTGTAGTGCGCGGCTTCGTGGATCAGGTAGGCGGCGAGCACCATCGTGTGCAGGCAGGCAAGCACGCCCAGCACATTCAGCACGCCGCTGTCGTCGGCCATCAGCCGGAATGAGGCCAGCCACAGCGCGCTGGTCCAGAGCAGCGCCACTGTATTCGGAATCGCCCCTTCGGGCTCGCGGAAAATTGTGGAAGATTGCCTGCCCATTGCCGCTCCTGAGATAATGATGCCTACAGAATTACCTACAAATATGTAAGCAATTCATGTGCCAAGATTTTTGGGGCGGATTGCCGGCTCCGGCGTGCGGCAAGCACCCGAACGGCGCGGCGGCGCACCGAAACAGGCCATGCGGGGGAGCGAATTGGTGAGCGGGGCAAAGAACATCGGAAGGCACAAGGAGCGCGACGGGCGCCGGATGCAGACCCTGCTGCTGCTGCGCGAGATCGACCGCGCGTGGGTCGCGACCTTCCGCGAGACGGGCTTTTCGGATATCTACTTCTCGCGCCTGTTCACCGAGCTGTGGCTGCGCGGCGAGGAGGCGATCACGAAGACCGATGCCTACGGACTGGTCAAGGAGGTCGGGCTGCAGACCGCGATCAAATACGTAAGGCGCGCGGTTGACGAAGGTTATCTGGAGGAGATCGACAACCCGGCCGACGGGCGCTCGAAGTTGCTGCGCATGACGCCGCTGCTGACAGAGCGGTTCATGGCAGTGATTGACGAGATCGGTGTCAGGGTAGAAGCAGTCTTCGGGCGCTGAGCGGCGCCCGGCGATGCCGGACCCCGGCTTTCACCGGAGCCCGGCATGCCTGTCCGGCGGCCCGGGTCAGGCCAGCTTCTGTTTCAGCAGCTCGGTCAGCTGTGCCGGGTTCGCCTTGCCCTTGCTTGCCTTCATCGCCTGCCCGATCAGCGCGTTGAATGCCTTTTCCTTGCCGGCCTTGTATTCCTCGACCGACTTGGCGTTCGCGGCCAGCACTTCGTCGATGATTTTCTCCAGCGCACCGCTGTCGGAAATCTGCTTCAGGCCTTTCGACTCGATGATCTCGTCGGCCAGCGTCGGCGACGGCGACTTTGCGTCCCACATCGCGGCGAACACTTCCTTCGCGATCTTGTTCGAGATCGTGCCATCGGCGATTCGCTGCAGCAGCGCTGCCAGCTGCGCGGCACCGACCGGCGACGCAGCGATATCGATGCCCTCGCGGTTCAGCGTCGACGACACATCGCCCATCAGCCAGTTGGCGGCCGGCTTCGCCTGCTCCCTGCCGGCCGCGGCAACCACCGCTTCGAAATAGGCAGCCATTGCCTTCGACTGCGTGAGCACCATCGCGTCGTATTCGGGCAGCTGGTAATCATTCACGAAGCGCTCGCGCATCGCGCCCGGCAGCTCCGGCAGCGCGGACTTCACGCGCTCGATCCAGTCCTGCGCGATGACCAGCGGCGGCAGGTCGGGGTCGGGGAAGTAGCGATAGTCCATCGCGTCTTCCTTGCTGCGCATCGAGCGCGTTTCCTTCCGGTCCGGGTCGTACAGCCG
>JAIXTG010000371.1 GCA_027484285.1 Oxalobacteraceae bacterium
CTTGGTCTTGTCCCAGCGCAGGCCGCCGAACCGGATCCTGTGACGATGGTGGATGCGTTCGAGGCAGCGAGCGGAAAATTCGAGGGCTATCGTCGCTCAGGTGCCAAGGGCATCTGCGCCATCGGCGAGTTTGTTGGCAGCCCGGAGGGCCGTTCCTTGTCGACAGCTGCCGCGTTCAGCGGGCAAAAAATTCCGGTGATCGTTCGCTTTTCAGTGGGCGGCGCCAATCCTAAAGCGGCCGACAACACGAAAAGCCAGCGAAACATGGCGCTTCAGTTCAACCTGCCTGCCGGTGAAGTTTGGCAAATGGGAAATATCTCCGCCCCAGTGTTCGGCGCTTCGTCGCCGGCGCAGTTGCTCGGCCGCCTGCAGTCGCTGGTTCCGGATCCCGCCACGAAAGCGGCCAATCCGGAAAAAGTGAAGGCATTTGCTGAAGCCAATCCTGAGGTTCTGCTGCAAAGCAAGCACTTCGCAAGCCGGCCAGTGCCCGCCAGCTTTGCCACCGTCAACTACTGGGGGGTGCATGCGTTCGGGTTCGTCAACGCCAAAGGCAACAAACAATTCGGAAAATGGATTTTTGAACCGGTGAGCGGCCTGGAAGGGCTGAGCGATGACGAGGCGAAAGCCAAGGGATCGAGCTTCCTCTTCGACGACCTGCGTCAGCGCGTCAAGGATGGCAAGGTGGAATTCAATTTCAATTTCGAGCTGGCAGAGCCGGGCGACCGGCTGAATAGCGCCACGGTGCCGCTGCCCGAAGGTCGGCGCAAGGTAACGCTCGGCACCCTCAAAGTAGTCTCCGTTGCTAACGATGCCAGCGGGCCTTGTCTGAACATCACATTCGTTCCGACAGTTCTGCCGAAGGGAGTTGAGGCATCGGATGACCCGATGCTCGCCGCGCGCGCAGCGCCTTATGCCGTCGGCCTTGGCCGCCGGCTGGGCGAGGGACCGAAGCAGTAACAGGACTTAGGGGACGAGGGGCGCGAAGGGACTTCCAGCCTTCACCCCTTCGGCCGTCCCGTTGCTGCTGGATTGCTGGCCTGGATCGGGGTCTGGCTAGCTGTCCCGAAATGCGGCGGGCAAGGGGTGCGCTGCCAGCGGCCGCATCACTTGAGTAGTTGCGCAAATCTCTTGAGCATCCGCGGACCAAAGCCGCGAATCAGTGAACCGGTTTCTTCGCGTAACGCGATTCCAGTCAGTCCGACCGGCCATAGTCCGCGGCGGTGCGCTCGTAATCACCCAATCTCAATGCGGTTCAACTCCGGCCTGTGCGGCGGCAGGAAAGACAAGCTCGGCCCTCGCCGCGGCCCAGTCAACGATGCGGGGCCGATAAGCCGGTCGCATGCGGTTTCGGCGGCGGTATCAGCGGGCCATCGGCCGTCAAAATGGTATCGCCCGAGGCCAACCACCATCACACGGCAAACTCATTGCTTTGCGCTCCGGACAGAACACCCTGTCCGTTAGACAAGCAAACCGGTGTCTGCTTCAACCGAGCGAGACAGGCTTTGTGGTCGGCCGTCCGGGGACAGCACTTAAGCCAGGGTTCTACTGTCTACAATGACAATGCGAGACAGATTTTCCTCAGGTCTTCATATGTGGTCCAAACGGCGTGTAAAAAATGCATATCGCCAAAGAGATGGTGCCGGTCAAGATCAGTGCGCCGGGTGGATCAGCTCGCCAGCAGCAGAGTTTTAGTGATGCAACTGGATACGGCACGATGAGCGGAGAGCATTTTTCCCTTTCGGCAGGACTGGATATTTCCCCGCTGCTCCGAGGGCTTGAGGACGATCTGAGCCGATCCCCGCACTGGGGGTATGTAGTGGAAGGAAGGCTGACCATAAGCTACGCTGACCGGACTCAGGAAGTCACCAGCGCACGGGACAGCTTCTGTTGGCCTCCAGGACATACGATCAGGGTCGAGGAAAATGCCGACCTTATTCTCTTGAGCCCCCGGAATGAGCATACCTGCGTGATGGAGCATGTGGTCTCCAAGATGGGGGGCGCCGCCCCCAGCCCAATAAACTGAGTTCGGTGGCGATTTCGGAAAAGCTTAAGCGCTCCCAAGACACTTCTGGAAAGTCGGTTTCTCCGCTACGGGCGGAAAGCCGTCTGCAGCAAGATTTCTGAACAAGGGCGCACTATCAGCCGCTTAATAGCTGATCCTCCGCTCATCTCACTGCGCCCAGCGTGTGTGGCGCAGGTGTAATTTTGCGGAGGTTCTGTCATGCGCATTGCCATCGTCCAAAAGCCACCTCAACTCCTTGACCGGACCACGACTATTGCGCAAGCCGCCGCCTCGGTAGCGGAAGCTGCAGCGGGTGGAGCCGGTCTGGTCGTGTTCCCTGAAGCTCATGTGCCGGGCTACCCGGCCTGGATCTGGCGGTTGCGCCCCGGCGGCGACATGGATCTTGCCGAGAGACTCCACATGAAGCTTCTCGACAACGCCGTGGATCTTTCGACTGACCATCTGGCACCACTGCAGCAGGCGGCACGCGAGCATCGAGTCACCATTGTCTGCGGCATCGACGAGCGTGACTCAGAGTTCAGCCGCAGCACCCTGTACAACACGGTCGTGGTTATTGCGCCCGACGGCACCATTGCAAAGCGGCACCGCAAACTGATGCCTACCAATCCTGAGCGTATGGTCTGGGGGTTCGGCGACGGCTCGGGCCTGCGGGTCGTCGATACGCCTGCCGGGCGTGTCGGTGCCCTCATTTGTTGGGAAAACTACATGCCGCTTGCCCGCTTTAGCCTGTATGCGCAGGGGGTCGAGCTCTACATTGCACCAACCTACGACAACGGGGAGCGCTGGCTGGCGACCATGCGCCACGTTGCGCGGGAGGGGGGGGTGCTGGGTCGTGGGAAGCGGGTGTGCCTTGCGAGGATGCGACATTCCTGCCGACTTTCCTGGCAAGGCCGAGCTCTATCCGAACCCGGAGGAATAGATTAACTCAGGAGACTCGGTCGTCATCGCCCCCGGGGGCAACGTGGTTGCAGGGCCGCTGCACCGGGAGTTGGGGGTGCTTTATGCAGAAATCGAGCTCCAACAAGTCGGTATCGCGCGCCGCAGTCTGGATGTGACCGGTCACTATGCGCGGCCAGATGTTTTCCAGTTACGTGTCGATACAGGCTTTCAACGGCCGGTTCGCATCGGAACTCACGACGGAAACTGAACGGGCAGCGCCTTCGAAGGCGTTCAGCAAATTCCTCAACGGCTAAAAGCGGGGCTACTTTAGGCGACGAGACAAACCGGAGCTCGGCTCGCTTGGGCAACTCCCGGCTATACAGGCACGTCCTGACCCACGTTGTCGAGTGCTACGCACAAGACCCCATGCATGCGCGTGCTGCAGCAGGTGCTGTCAAGGTGCGCAATTCACGTGACAAATGGCTGGCTCGCATGCAGGCGTTCGATCACTTCCAATGAATAGCCTCAGTCAAGCGGGGGCAGTCGCTGTACCAGGCGACGGTGGTCGTGCAGGGCGCATTTTCGCTGCACGACCGGAAGGCCATCAACGACGCTGGTGGTTTGGCCGTTCTCGCGGTGGATCATCTAGAAACCATTCGCGCTGCCCGCCCCGCCCTGCCGAAGGAGCGGCATGACCGCGCGCGGGACTGAGAGCCGTTGATTGCGATTGCAGATCTGGCGGGCCCAGATTGGGGAGAACGCGCACGTGCGGCTGCACGCAGCTTATGGGGCAGCACGAAAGATACTGCCAGCATATCGATTGAACTGCTGCAAGATATTCGCGGGGTACTTGCGCGTGACAGCGCGGTTCACATTGCGAGCACCAAGCTGATTGAGCAGCTCTGCCGGGACGAGACGTTGCGCTAGGCCCCCTGCAACTGCGGGCAGCGGATTTCATTCAGGCAGGTGGCCGCCCGGCTGCGGGGGTTCAGCATCGAGCCGAAAACAGTCCGTGTCGTACGATGGGACTGGGCAACTACTGCAAAGGGCTATCGGCGCGCGGATTTCATCGATGCGTTCGCTCGCTATCTGCCAGATGCGTTCAAGGGTACCTCCTCTTCATCCCCGCGCTGCACGCGGATCTCGTGGGGCTTGCAGGGTCGTCATTGCCAAAAGCGGGTTGGGCACCTTGGTCGGCAGCGGCAATGACGCGGGTACCGCCACATGCACGAAGTGACCGCCCAAATCGGGACACCTTCACGAAAGCCGCCCGGCAACCGGATTGCAGGAGGGGAGACTGAAGATGCCATTGCCCGTCATCCGAACTGGATACGGTCGCCGCTGCCACGCCAAATCCAAGCTCAGCGGCCAGCAATGCTGGAATCTCGCCGCCTACGGCTGCACAACCTGCCGGATGCATGGCGCGCGCAAACCTTTCACCACTCTGCGTGGTGAAGATCATTCGAAGACCCGGCATGGCGGAGCGACTTGGGAGGCAAAAGCGGCGGATAGCGCGTCACTCGCGCTGATGTGGTGAGTAAAGCTGCTTCTGCGCAAGCTCGGATTCGTCGTGGTCCGATCCGACGAGGTCGAAGGCTTGGTGGATAAACTTGGGTGCTTGGGGGACTATCCCGTTGGACTGAAGCGACTTGCGGCAAACTGCACGGATGGCCCCTAGCCAGTGTCAAGAAAGTCAAAAATTTGGGAAATTTTTTGCTGCTCTTACGGGTGCCACTGGGCGGCGGCTGGCTGGAACAGAGTTCTGCCAGGCGGGTGGGGCTTAACAGCGAACTACCTGCCCCGGATACGGTGGGAGTGACCGGAGGCCTCGTATTGTGTGAAAACAAATTCGCAAAATATAAATGGCGTCTCCCCGTCATGGGTGTTTCGCTGCCTTCCCAGGGAAGAATCTTCAAGAGGTCAGCGCGTGAAGCCGTGCTGCGTCCACCCAGCGCTGAGGCTTCCATGGGGGGGGGGTGTGCGCATACCGTGATGCGGAGATCAAGCCATCCGAACTACCGGCACCGCGAACAGACACTGGAAGCGAAAGCTGCACTCAGCGCACAGCTTGCCGAAATCCGATAACTCGAGCAGCTGCTGCTTGAGATGCAGTTGATGCAGGGGGGCCGCGCACGCTTTTTCGAAAGTCGAAAGGGTAGCTTAGGTAGGTTAATTCCCAGAAGCCGAGGTAGCTGCCCCCGACAAGTTGCAATTCGTTCGCATACCGCCAAAGTAGGCTCGGCAAATAAGGACACAGTGCTCGTAAGCAGGGTGGTGTTGGGCGGCACTCGTTTAGCAGTGACCGCCCTGCGAAAGGACGGTCATCCAGGTGACTGAGCCGAGCAGTTAATCAGCGATTCTGTCGAAGTGGCCGTCGAACAATGATCCCCGTTATCACCGTCAACTGCGGATGAGGCTCGCGTATAGCCTTGCCGAACGTCTGCGGCGACTGCCCATTCGAGCGGGTCTGGCGGGCGCGGTCGGTTGACAACTTCTCTCCCAGCACGATTTTTGTGGCGCCATGGCCGCGATGGATTAGGCCGACGACGCGGCTGATTTTGTGAAACTGCACTGAGACTGCTACGTTCTCCTGGAAGGTCTGGCATTGTTTAGTGAAGGCTGGGTGAGTGGCCCCCAGTACACCGTCGGCGATGACGAAGTGGCTGTAGTTATCGGGCATGGCGCTGCGGTCGGTGCCCGAGGGTTTTGCCATCGCGTTGCAGTGCTCGGTGGTTAGGTGCGGAGCAATGCGGTTGTCGAGCATTGCTTCAACTGGTCAGGTGGCTAGCACTGGTGTGGACAACCCGGTCAAGACTCCGCATCCGAGGGTCGTGGTCCCCAGTACGAGCAGGCGCCACCTCGCAAGTGGTTATGCGGCAGGCGCACAGCGCTGGGCCGGCTCGCGGTTACGTTACCCGTCAGCGCACCAGTCGACGCATCAGACCACCGACAGGGCGCCATGACCAAATGTCATGATGACGAGTTGTATTCGGTAGATGGTTAGCTCGACCACGGCTCCTTCACCCCTGCTATGTCGCCCAGTCTCGCCGTTGGGTGTGCGGAGATCGTGCAGTGTCAGCAGTATGTCAGGGCAGTCTCAGCGATCCGACAGCTTGAGCTTTTAATCTGGGTGATCACTGCATCTGCGGCTTGCGCCGCGCGCCAGATATGTCTCAGCTTTTCCGTTCGATCTGCCGCACCACCGGGTTACTGCTGGTTATGGGCAGCTGCTTCGCCCAACCGTTGTCGCTTCGACAGGCGCAGGCACTGGCGCTTGAGCGCCATCCCGACGTGACAATCGCGCGGGCCGCGTTGGCATCAGCACAAGCGCACATCTTGTCGGCTGGCGCGCCTCCGAATCCGACGCTAGGAATCGCCACCAGCAGCATCAACCTCGCTGGCACTGGAGGCGGCTCGCTATGGCGGCGGCCGGTGGACACCGTAGTCGCGTTCAACCAACTGGTCGAGCGCGGTGGCAAGCGGGCGCTGCGCGAGGAGGGCGCATACAGCAGCGCGCTGGCGGCGGAGGCAGACCTGATGGATCTGCGTCGCCAATTGCGTCTGCTGACCTCACAGGCTTATGCCGACTTGCATGCCGCGCAAGACCGGATCGCCGCTGCGAGCGATGCCTCCCGGTTGATGGACGACATCCTCGAGGTCGCAAAATTGCGCCTTGCAGCGGGCGATATTGCGGGCACCGATGTCGAACGTGTGCGGGTAGAAGCTTTACGCGCCCGGAACGACCGCGTCGTTGCCGATGCCGATCTCAAGCGGGCGCGTCATGTGCTGGGCCTGCTGATCGCTGATCCCGGTGGGGCGGACAGCCTCGAGGCCGTCGACAGCTGGCCTGCCGTCGAGGACGCCGAGAAGCCGCTGGCTCAAGATCTTGGGAAGATCCTCGACCGCCGTGCCGACGTGCGCGCCGCCGCTGCCCGTGTCGATGCTGCCAGCATTGGGGTCCGGCTGGCCGAGTCACTGCGGACCCGCGATATTACGGTGGGCGTCCAGCTCGAACACTATCCTCAGCCCAGCTCTTTCAACAATCCTGGCGGAAACAGTATCGGCTTCTCAGTCCAAGTTCCCTTGTTCACCCGATATCACTTTGAGGGTGAAATCCGGTCTTCACTGGCGGTGCTCGATGCGACTCAGGCCGAATACGCGCGCACCCGCGCCCAGGCGGAGGCAGCAATCCGGGACGCGAGTGTTGCGCTTGCGAGCGCAGCCGAGCGTGTGCGACGCAATCATGGCGAGCTGCTGGTCGCTGCCGAGAAGTCGGCACGGGCGGCCGAGTACGCCTACAGGAATGGCGCCGTCGGCCTGACCGATGTGCTCGACGCGCGCCGCGTGTTGCGCGCCACCCGGCTCGATGCGCTTGGCGCACAGGTCGATCTGGGCAAGGCCCTTGCCAGCTGGCAGGCCGCCACCGAGATCACCGGGGAAAACCAATAATGAAGAAGCTCACCAAGACACTGATACTGCTGGCGATTGCTGCGCTGGCTGCGACCATCGTCACGGTCGCGCAGCAGCGCAGTTCGGATCATGAAGCTGCGGAAGAAAAACATGCAGTGCCTCTGCATGATCCGGGCGTCGTCCAATTTGAACGAGGCGCGCCGCAACTGGCTGCCGTCCGGTCGGAGGCGGTAAAGACCGAGTCCATGCCAACGGCCGAGCCGGTCAACGGGCGCTTTGTTTACGATGAGAGCCAGACCACGCGGGTCAGCTCGCCGTTAGTAGGCCGGGTGCTTGCCCTTCATGCCGGTCCGGGCGACCGCGTCGCACGCGGGGCGGCGCTGCTCGATATCGACTCGCCTGATCTGGCAAATGCAGAGGCCGATCTGGCCAAGTTCAGCAGCGAAGAAACCCGCAAGCGGCTCGCAGCTGAACGTACCCGGCGTTTGTACGAAAACGAGATCATCGCCCGCAAGGAGCTCGAGGCGGCCGAGGCCGACTTCCAGCAGGCGCAAGCAGATACTCGTCGCGCGACGCTGCGCCTGCGCAGCCTGCAGGCCTCAGGCCGTCAGGATGGCAAGTTTGTCCTCAAGTCGCCGATCTCGGGCACCGTCGTCGAGCGCAATTCGAACCTCGGGCAGGAAGTCCGGCCGGAGTCTGCAGACCCGCTATTCCTGATCTCAAACATCGGCCGCCTGTGGGTGCTGGTCGACGTGCCGGAGAGGAGCCTCTCCCACGTGCATATTGGCCAGATTGTTGGCATCGAGACCGATGCCTGGCCCGAGCAGCGCTTTACCGCCACGGTGCAAAAGGTCGGCGTGGCTGTCGATCCAGTGACACGGCGCGTGCAGGTGCGGTGCAGCATCGACAATGCCGACGGCCGCCTCAAGCCAGAGATGTTCGCGCGTGTGTTTTTCCTTGCCGACGGCGAGCGCAAGGGTATCCGCGTGCCGAACGCGGCCTTGGTTACCGAGGGAATTTATTCGTTCGTGTTTGTCGAGACCGAGCTGGGCAGGTTCGAACGGCGAAAGGTCGGGCTTGCCATGCGCGGTACCGATCACTCCTTCATCGAAAGCGGCCTGTCGGAAGGTGACCATGTGGTCGTCGAGGGCGCGCTGCTGTTAAATTCCGAGGCCAGCGCCGATGCTCGGTAACCTTATCCAGTTTGTCCTCACACAGCGCGTCTTTGTGCTGGTGATGACAGCAGCCCTGTGCGCATTCGGCTATCGCGCCTTATCCAACTTGCCAATCGAGGCCTTCCCCGACGTGCAGGATGTGCAGGTCCTGATCGTGACCCAGTATCCGGGCCAGGCGCCGGAAGAGGTCGAGCGCAACGTCACGCTGCCGATCGAGCGCGAAATGTCGGGCGTGCCTCGTCAGACGCAGCTGCGCTCGGTGAGCATCTCCGGCCTGTCGGTTGTGACGCTGACCTTCGGCGAGGGCACCGATGACTACTTTGCAAGGCAGCAGGTGCTCGAGAAACTCCAGAACGTGGTCCTGCCGCCGGGGGTGCAGCCGCAGCTGGCGCCTCTGACCACCGCTGTCGGCGAGGTTTATCGCTATGTGCTGGAGATTCCTTCGGGGATGTCCCTGTCGGAGGCGCGAGCCATTCAGGACTGGGTGATCCGCCCCAGCCTTCGCATCGTTCCAGGCGTTGCTGACGTTATCAGTTTCGGCGGCACGATCCGCGAGTACCAGGTTCGCATCGATCCGTACTCGCTCAAGCGCTACGGCCTGTCGATCGATCAGGTCGCCACGGCCCTGGCAAATAATTCGGCCAACGTTGGTGGGGGATTCATTCGGCGCGGCGACGAGGCGCTGGTCATCCGCGGCATGGGTATTTTTGCGAACCTTGCCGACATTGGGCGGGTGGTCGTCAAGGCGAAGGATGGGAAGACAATATTAGTCTCTGACGTCGGCGAAGTAGCGATCGGATCGCGCAACCGCTCGGGCGTGGTGTCATATAACGACCGCGACAACGTCGTCGAGGGTATCGTCCAGATGACCAAGGGAGGCAACGCCACCAAAGTGGTCACCGAGCTGAAGGAAAAGATTGCGCAGGTGAACGCCAAGCTACCGGCCGGGGTGAAGATCTATCCGATCTACGACCGCACCGAGCTGATCGGGCACACGGTGGCAACGGTGGCCGAAAACCTGCTCGTCGGCGCGGTGCTGGTGATCGCGATTCTCGTCATCTTCCTGCGCAACTGGCGAGCGGCACTGATCGTTGCCACCGTGATTCCGCTGTCACTGCTTTTCGCTTTCATTTTCCTCGACGCGCGCAGCATTCCGGCCAACCTGATTTCGCTCGGCGCGGTCGATTTTGGCATCATCATTGACGGCGCCGTGGTGCTGGTCGAGGCATTGATGGTGCGCCTCGCATTGACGCAGGTCGATCTCAACCGTTCGCCCGATGCCGTCGCCGCACTGCGCCTAGGCCAATTGCGGCGTACCGTGGTCGAAATGGCCCCCCCGATCCTGTTTGCCAAGGCAATCATCATCGTGGCCTTCATCCCGATCTTTACCTTCCAGCGCGTGGAAGGGAAAATCTTCGCGCCGGTTGCCCTGACCCTGTCGTTCGCGATGTTGGGGGCAGTCTTATTGACGATGACGCTGGTGCCGACCATGCTCGCCATCGCGATGCGCAAGCATTCGATGGAGGAAAAACACTTGGCGTGGATGGACACGCTGCAGAGCCGCTACCGGCAGGGTCTGCGCTGGGCCGCCATGCACCGTTTTACCGTCGGCGTAGTATCGGCTGGTGCGCTGGCAGTCACGCTGATGCTCTCGCCGCTGCTGGGTAGCGAGTTTGTACCCAAGCTCGATGAGGGCAATATTTGGCTCACCATCAGTCTCCCGCCATCGACCGCACTGGATGCGTCGAAGAACGTCGAGCGGCAGGTACGCGCGGTGCTGCGAAGCTACCCCGAAGTTGGCAGTGTCATTTCCCATGTCGGCCGACCGGATGACGGAACCGATCCGAAGGGGCCAAACAATATCGAGATCCTCGCTGCGCTCGAGCCGGCCGGCACCTGGCGTTTCCCGACCAAGGAAGCGCTGGTGGCTGACATGGGCGGCAAAATACGGCGCATCCCCGGTGTGCCGACCAATTTCTCGCAGGTCATCCAAGACAACGTCGAAGAGGCGCTTTCCGGCGTGAAGGGCGAGATCGCAATCAAGATCTATGGGCCGGATCTCGAAATCCTCACTGAAAAAAGCGAGCAGATTGCCGCCGTTCTGAAAGGCATTCGCGGCGCCACTGACGTCGCCGCAATCCGCATTAGCGGCCAGAGCGAAATCGACATCACGCTCGACCGTGAGCGCATTGCACGCCTCGGCATCAATGTGACCAATGCTAATGCAGCCATTCAGACCGCCTTGGCTGGCCTGCCGGTGAACACTTTCTATGAGGGTGACAAGCGTTTCGATGTCACCGTGCGGCTCGACGAGGCGCATCGCAATGCCGTCGACGATATCGGCCTGCTGCAAGTTTCACTACCGGAAGGGCAGGGAACGGCGAACCTCGGCGATATTGCCCACATTGCAGTTCGCCAAGGTGCGGCACGCATCAGCCGCGAGGCCGGCGGCCGCATTGCGCTCGTGAAGGCCAATCTCCTCGGCCGAGACCAGGGTAGCTTCGTCGCCGAGGCCCAGAAAAAAGTGAAGGCCGCAGTGCAATTGCCACCCGGCTATTCCATCGCTTGGGGGGGACAATTCGAGAATCAACAGCGTGCGGTCAAGCGGCTCGCGGTGATCGTGCCGATAACCATCCTGCTCATCTTTTCGCTCCTGTTCTGGGCCTTCAAGTCAATCCGTAAGGCGCTGCTGATCATCATGATCGTACCGTTCGCGATGATCGGCGGCATCATTGGCCTTGCTCTTGCCGGTCTACATTTCTCCGTGTCGGCGGCCGTGGGATTCATCGCCGTCGCCGGTATCTCCGTGCAAAACGGCGTGATCATGGTCGAGCAGATCGTCGAAGTCCTGCACCGCGAGCGCAATGTATCTTCCGCAGCTATCGAGGGCGCAGTATCGCGCCTGCGGCCAATCTTGATGACAGCGCTGATGGCCGGGCTTGGCCTGCTGCCGGCGGCACTGTCGCACAGCATCGGTTCCGAGACCCAGCGGCCTTTCGCGGTCGTGATTGTGGGCGGCGTGGTATCAGCGACGCTGTTCACCCTGCTGCTGCTGCCACTAGCCTACCCGTATTTCCACGACAGGGCAGCGGAGATCATCCCGCCGGATGGCGCATGAGCGCTGCCGATCCCGGCTCTGGCCTTCGTTCGTCGGTCTTGCTGCACTTACCTGACGTGCCACGGGGCAGTGCTGGAGACGGACTCCACGTGGCGCCTCTGGCAAAATGAGAGAGTTATTGATGCTGGATCCGTTTATGCACGTTTTGCTGGTGGAAGATGACCTGGTGCTTGCCGATGGCATTTCCCGCATCCTTCGTGGCCACGGCATGGTCGTCGACGTGGTCACCAACGGCGCCGATGCTGATCATGCACTTGCCTCGCGCGAGATATCGGTTACGGTGCTCGACATCGGCTTGCCTGGCATCGACGGCTTTGAGGTGGTGCGCCGCCTGCGCGCGCGGGGAAGCAACACTCCGGTGCTGCTACTTACCGCGCGCGACGATGTGCAGGATCGCGTGCGGGGTCTTGAGACCGGCGCCGACGATTATCTGGTCAAGCCCTTTGCTGCTCCCGAACTGGTCGCCCGGCTAAAAGCTTTGGTTCGCCGTAGCAACCCTCGCCAAGCGGGCCTGCAGATCAACGGGCTGCAGCTCGATCCATTCTCGCGCCGCGCCACGGCGGACGGTCAGGTGATTGAGTTGTCGGCGCGCGAGTGGGCCGTGCTCGAATACCTGATGCAGAACGTGTCGCGCGTGGTGTCAAAACAGCAAATTATTGACGCCATCTTGCCATGGGGGGAGGAGGTGACGCTGAACGCGGTTGAGGTCTACGTCTCGCGCGTCCGTGTCAAGACGGCATCGGCCGGCATTGCCATCAAGACCATCCGTGGCTTTGGGTACATGCTCGAGCCGATTTTCACTTGAACTCATGCATGCTTTTTTTAAATGGCGAAGCGATTAAATAACACCAATTTCGGTGCTTGGCACAGCGTCAACGGACGCGTCGTCATCGCAGCGCTCTTCATTTTCTTCTCTTCCAGCACCGTGTTTTTCTCGAAGCTGCTGGAAGTTTATGCCGGCAAACCCGGTGGCTTGCTGTTCAGCGCCTCAGTCATCGGGCTGTTCGCGCTGCTGACGGTGCTGTTCTTCCTGCTGGTCTGTCA
>JAIXTG010000094.1 GCA_027484285.1 Oxalobacteraceae bacterium
GACTTTGCTGATCTCTACCTGATTCTGGCCGACATAGGCGATGTGCTCGCCGCTGACATTTCGCAAGCGCATCCAGTAATCCCGGCCGCTGAAGGCAGGCAACTGCTGCTGCCGGCGCTGGGCCATCATGCCCATCACCTCCAGCATGCAGTCATCGGCATCGCTTGCCACGCCTGTTTTTTTCCCGTTCAGGACGACATAGTCGCTGCCATTCACGACCAGCTGCTCGCTCATGCCGCCCGCTTCGCAGGAACCGATAAAAATCGTGCCCTGGTAATCGGGCCGCAAACCGTCG
This sequence comes from Oxalobacteraceae bacterium, assembly GCA_027484285.1. Taxonomy (GTDB): domain Bacteria; phylum Pseudomonadota; class Gammaproteobacteria; order Burkholderiales; family Burkholderiaceae_D; genus Pernthalerella. Next base: position 296 of record JAIXTG010000094.1, read on the forward strand.
CGGGTCAGGGTGGGATGGCGGATCGCCTCGAGCAGCTGGATGCTTGGAAATGTCAGTGCGTCCCGGCAGGCTGACATTATGTGACTGCCTCTTTTTTCGTCGGATGGGGGCCGGCTGTCTGCGCCTGTTCCGGCATTGCCGTCGGCAGTGGCACTGTCGTCTGTCCCCATGAGCCGTGCGACATCCTGCAGTTGGGGGCGAGCTTCGACATCGTCGTCAGGGCCGGTGCTGGTGCCTGCGTGCCCATGCAGGGCGATATAAGTCACGGTCGCCAGCTGCATCTTGCCGCTGGCCACCGATTCGCCCATCAGGCGATGGAGGCTGGCCAGCTTTTCCCCCGGAGTCGAGCCGTCCAGGTCCTCGATGAGGATCGTATCGAGGCGGATGCCTGCTGCGCTCGCCTCCTTGCGCAGCAATTCAACGGTGTGGGGAAAATCCGTGGCGCTGGTAATCAGCAGCAGGTCAGTGGCCGGAGGCGGGGGGGCGGCCTTCTCCGGCGATACGGGCGCGGCGGGAGAGGCGGCAGGCACCGGAGGCAGGCGAGGCGAGCTGATCGAAGAGGACATGGGAATATCTGAAGCATAAGGATCAGAGTATTCCTAGTGACTGTCCCTCCGAAAAGGTTCGCCAAGCGGTCGTTTACTACACAATCGCCTCAGCGGCGGAGGCGGGTTTACTGGTAACTGCGCGCGTCCTCAATCACCTTGCCGTCATTCGGCAAGCTGCCCAGCGGCACCATCTTCACGTCGCCGCGCAGCTTGGTGACGTCGCGGATGCTGGCGACGATGGCATCCCCCTCGGCCAGCGACGCCTGGGGATCGGCCACTTCGCAATGCAGTGTCATCTCGTCATTCGCCATTTCGCCGGTGACCACCAGGCGGGCTTTGGCAATCACCGGGTGGCGACGAACAATCTCGGCCACCTGCGACGGGTGCACGAACATGGCGCGGATCTTGGTCGTCTGGTCGGCCCGGCCTAGCCAGCCGCGAATCCGCGTGTTGGTGCGGCCGCACGGCGATGTGCCGGGCAGGACGGCCGACAGGTCGCCGGTGGCGAAACGGATCAGCGGATAGTCCGGATTGAACGAGGTAATCACGATCTCGCCGACTTCGCCCTCCGGCACCGGATCACCGGTACCGGGACGCACGATTTCCAGCAGCAGGGTTTCATCCAGCACCATGCCCGGATTTACCTGGCCGCCGGTCAGGGTTTCATAGGCGATGTTGCCGATGTCCGCCGAGCCATAGGTCTGCAGCACCGATGGCACGCCATGCTCGACCAGCCATTGGCGCAGCGACGGCGGCAGTGCTTCGGCTCCCACCAGCGCCATCTGCAGCGACCCGATGTCCGCGCCCATCTCCTGCGCCTTCTCGATGATGATCTTCAAGAACGACGGCGTGCCGGCATAGACCCTCGGCTTCAGCAGGCTCATCGCCTGCACCTGCATTTCCGTCTGGCCGATGCCGGCCGGGATCACCGGGCAGCCGAGCTTCGCCGCCCCGCCCTCGACCATCAGGCCGGCCGGCGTGAAATGGTAGGCAAAGCAGTTCTGGATCAGGTCGCCGCGCCGCACGCCGAGCGCATGGAAAGGCCGTGCATAGCGCCACCAGTCGTCGCCGCGACCTTCGGGATCGAAAATCGGGCCGGGCGACATGAAGATGCGCGACAGCTCGCCGACCGGCGTGACATTCAGCGCACCGAAGGGCAGCGCTGCCTGCTGCAGTTCCTTTAGCGCCGATTTGCGCGTGACCGGCAGTTGCGCGAGCGCGGCACGGCTGGTGATCTGCTGCGGATCGGCGTCCTTCAGGATCGCGGCCCAGCCCGGGGCCTGCTTGGCGCGCGCCACCAGCGCCGGCAGCGCCGACAGCAGAGATTGTTCGCGCGCGGACGGGTCGCGCGCCTCGAGTGCATCGTACAGGTCTGTCATGGTTTCCTCAGGCCAGCCAGCGCTTGCGGCGGCGATAGAATTTCATGTCGCGGAAGCTGGTGCGGCCCGCGCCCGACACGCCGAGATAAAACTCTTTCACGTCCTCGTTCGCCGCCAGGTCGGCTGCCGCGCCTTCCATCACCACGCGGCCGTTTTCGAGGATGTAACCGAAGTCCGCATAGCGCAGCGCAATCGTGGTGTTCTGCTCGGCCAGCAGGAAGGACACCTGCTCGGTTTTGTTCAGGTCCTGCACGATGCCGAAGATTTCCTCGACGATTTGCGGCGCCAGTCCCATCGACGGTTCGTCGAGCAGGATCATTGACGGCTTGGCCATCAGCGCGCGGCCGATTGCGCACATCTGCTGTTCGCCGCCCGAGGTGTAGCCAGCCTGCGAGCCGCGACGCTGTTTCAGCCGCGGGAAGTAGTGATAGACCCTCTCCAGTTCCTCTTTCAGCCCGGCGCGGCCGAGCTTGCGGGTATAGGCGCCGGTCAGCAGGTTTTCCTCGATCGTCAGGTGTCCGAAGCAGTGGCGGCCTTCCATCACCTGCGACAGTCCGCGCTGCACCAGCTCGTTCGGCGTCAGTTGATCGATGCGCTCGCCATTGAATTCGACGCTGCCCTTGGTCACGTCGCCGCGCTCGCCCCGCAACAGCGTCGAGATCGACTTCAGCGTGGTCGACTTGCCGGCGCCGTTGGCGCCCATCAGCGCGACGATCTTCCCGCGCGGGACGGACAGCGACACGCCTTTCAGCACGAGGATCACGTGATCGTAAATGACCTCGATGTTGTTGACGGTGAGGATGGAGGGGCTCATGTTCTCGTACTGCGTCTGGTAGTTGATCGGGCACGGGTTCCGGTGTGCGCCGGAACCCGTGGCCAGCATCACGCGGGCATTACTTCATGCACGCGGGCGTGATGCTTTTTTCTTTCGCATAGGCGGCCGACGACTCTTCCAGCAGCCGGCGCACCAGCGCCTTGTCGCCGGTGATCCAGGTCTTCGACAGGGCGACCCACTGCTTGCCGTCCCACTGCACGACCTTCACCGCACCCGATCCTTCATGGTCATCGCAGGAAGTCTTCACCGGCGGGAACATGTCTTCGACGCCCAGCTCCTTCTGGCGCGCGCGATCGATATTCAGGTTCTCCAGCCCCCAGCGCATCTGCTCGCCGCTCAGGACCTTGCCCTTGCCGAACTTCGACTGGGCGCTGCGCATGCCTTCGACCATCATGACCGCCGCTGCAATGCCGCGCGTGTACATCACGTTACCCACGCGATCGATCTCTTTCAGGCTGCCCTTGCCGTTCTTGTAGAGCTCATTGCGGATTTCCGCCAGCAGCGGGAAATCGCCGGGCGTAGTGAAGCTCATCGTCGAGAAGCCCTTGGCGGCTTCGCCCGCCGGTTCGGTGTCTTCTTCCGAGCCGGCCCACCAGACGCCGAGGATCTTGTCGCGCGGGAAGCCGTTGCGCTGCGCGGTCTTCAGGCCGACGGCACTCATCACGCCGAAGGTCCACATGATCACGTAGTCGGGTTTCGCCTGGCGGATCTGCAGCCACTGCGACTGCTGCTCGTTGCCCGGCGGCGTAATCGGGATCTTGATCAGTTCGAAGCCCCATTTCGCGGCCTCGGCTTCCAGCACCGGCAGCGGCTCCTTGCCGTAGGCGGAGTCGTGATAGAGGTGAACGATCTTCTTGCCCTTGAGCTTGTCCATCCCGCCCGAGCGCTCGCCGAGATACACCACCATCGCCGCCGCCTGGTTCCAGTAAGTCGTGATCAGCGGGAACACATACGGGAATACTTTGCCGTTGGCGGCGTCCGAGCGTCCGTAGCCGAGCGTGGTCATCGGGATCTTGTCTTTGCCGACGCGGTCGAGAATGCCGTAGGCGATGCCGGTCGACAGCGGCTCGACCAGCGTCGCGCCGCCCTTGCGGCTCTTGAGCCGCTCGTAGCATTCGACGCCGCGCGACGGGTTGTACTCGGTCTCGCACTCTTCCCAGGTCAGCTTCACGCCATTGATGCCGCCCTTCTGGTTGACCAGATTCATGTAGTCGATCATGCCCCCGAAGAACGAGGTGCCGTTCGAGCCGTACGGCCCGACGCGGTAGGACAGCAGCGGCACATACTGCTCCTGCGCCCACGCGATGCTGCCGGCTGCCAGCAGCGCAGCGCCCAGCAGCAGCGATTTGATCAGTCTCATCTCGTCCTCCTTGGAATAATCGAAATACGGGTCAGTGCGGGAAAGGCCATAGCCGCAGTTTTTCCTTGCCGATCTGCCACAGGCGGGCCAGCCCGTGCGGCTCGACGATCAGGAAGAAAATGATCAGCGCGCCGAACACCATCAGTTCCAGGTTCGAGGCCACCGCGGTCGAGATCTGCAGCACATGCGCGAGATTGTTCAGCACGATCGGCAGCAGCACGATGAACGCGGCGCCGAGGAAAGAGCCGAGCACCGAGCCGAGCCCGCCGATGATCACCATGAACAGGATGCGGAACGACAGGTCGAGGCTGTAGGCTTCCGGTTCGACCGTGCCGAGGTAGGCATACGCATACAGCGCGCCGGCCACGCCGCAGTAGAACGAGCTGACGGCGAACGCGAGCAGCTTGGTGTGCATCAGGCGGATGCCGATCACCTCGGCCGCCACGTCCATGTCGCGCACCGCCATCCAGCAGCGGCCGATGTTGGAGCGCACCAGGTTCTTTGCCGCCAGCGCCAGCACGCAGACGATCGCCAGCACCAGCAGGTATTTCATCGCGGGCGTGTCGAAGGCGAAACCCAGGATCTCGATCGGCTGGGCCGTGATCACGCCGGACGAACTGTAGTTGGTGAACCAGCGCACCTTGGTCAGCGCCCAGACGACGAAGAACTGGGTCGCCAGCGTCGACGCCGCCAGGTAGAAGCCGCGCACCCGCAGCGAGGGCAGGCCGAACAGGATGCCGACCAGCGCCGCGCACAGCCCGCCGAGGATGAAGGCAGCCAGCACCGGCATGCCCGGCACCCGCAGCACGAAGTTGTAGGCGCTGAATGCGCCGACTGCCATGAAGGCGGCCGAGCCGAGCGAGAGCTGGCCGGCATAGCCGGTCAGGATGTTCAGCCCGAGCGCGGCCAGCGAGAAGATCAGGAACGGGATCAGGATCGCCGAAAAGAAGTAGGGCGACGCCAACTGGGGCACGGCGATGAACGCGACGGCGAGCAGCAGCAGCAGCCCGATCCGGTCCTGCCGGATCGGGAAGATTTGGCCGTCGGCCGCATAGCTTGATTTGAATTGTCCGGCTTCACGGTACAGCATGGGTCAGATCCTCCGGATGATCTTTTCGCCGAACAGCCCTTCCGGCCGTACCAGCAGGAACAGCAGCGCGAGCACGTACGGGAACCAGCCCTCGATGCCGCCGCCGACCAGCGGGCCAAGATAAACCTCGGCCAGTTTTTCGGATGCACCGATGATCAGGCCGCCGACGATCGCGCCCGGCACCGAGGTGAAACCGCCCAGGATCAGCACCGGCAGCGCCTTCAGCGCGACGAAGGTCAGCGAGAATTGCACGCCATTGCGCGCGCCCCACAGCAGGCCGGCCACCAGTGCGACGAAACCGGCCACGCCCCAGACGATGCCCCAGATCTGCTGCAGCGGGATGCCGACCGCCAGCGCTGCCTGGTGGTCGTCGGCGACGGCGCGCAGGGCCCGGCCGACCCGGGTGCGCGAGAAAAACAGCGCCAGCCCGCTGACCAGCACCGCGCAGACGGCGGCGGCCGTCACGTCGAATTTCGACACCAGGATATTGAAGCTGTCCATCATGCTCTCGAGCGGCACGTCCTCGATCCCGAGGTCGAGGCGCTTGACTTCCGAGCCCCACAGCAGCTGCGCCATGCCTTCGATGAAGAAGGCCAGCCCGATGGTGGCCATGAACAGCGAGATCTCCGGCTGGTTCACCAGCGGCCGCAGCACCACGCGCTCGATCGCGAGTCCCAGCCCCCACATGATCGCAATCGTGGCGGCGATCGCCACCCACAGCGGCCAGCCGAATTCAGTCAGGGATACGCAGGTCAGCGCCGCGAAAAACAGCATCGCCCCCTGCGCGAAATTGAATACGCCGGACGCCTTGTAGATCAGCACGAAGCCGAGCGCGACCAGCGCATACATCACCCCGGAGAGCAGGCCGCCGATCAGGACTTCGAGGAAAAAATTGAGGTTCAATGCGCCACTCCCAGATAAGCATTGATCACTTCCTGATTGTTCCGCACCTCGTCCGGCGTGCCGTCGCCGATCTTGCGGCCGTAATCGAGCACCACCACGCGGTCGGACAGGTCCATCACCACGCCCATGTCGTGCTCGATCAGCACGATGGTGGTGCCGAACTGCTCGTTCACGTCGAGAATGAAGCGGCACATGTCCTGCTTTTCCTCGACGTTCATGCCGGCCATCGGTTCGTCGAGCAGCAGGATCTGCGGCTCGGCAGCCAGTGCGCGGCCGAGCTCTACCCGCTTCTGCAGCCCGTAGGGCAGGCGGCCGACCGGCGTCTTGCGGATGTGCTGGATCTCGAGGAAATCGATCACTTCCTCCACCTTCCGGCGGTGCGCGATCTCCTCGCGCCGCGCCGGCCCGGCGTACAGCGCCTGCAGCAGGAAGTTCGACTGCATCTTCAGGTTGCGGCCGGTCATGATGTTGTCGAGCACCGTCATGCCCTTGAACAGCGCAATGTTCTGGAAGGTGCGCGCGATGCCGCTCTTGGCCGCTTCATAGGTATTCATGTCGCGCCGGTGCTGGCCGCGATAGATGATCTCGCCCTGCTGCGGCCGGTACACGCCATTGATCACGTTCAGCATCGAGCTCTTGCCGGCGCCGTTCGGCCCGATGATGGCGCGGATCTCGTGCTCGCGCACATCGAAGGAAATGTCGGTCAGCGCCTTCACGCCGCCAAACGCGAGCGAGATATTGCGCAGGTCGAGGATCACGTCGCCGATCATGCGGCCGGTGGGGTTTGCGGGAGTCATCATGCCGCCTTGCGCGTGTCCGCCGGTGGCGTCGCGCTGCCATAGGTTTTTGCGTCGCGGATTTCGAGATCCGCGCTGATCATGCCCTGCCGTCCGTCCTCGAACTTGACCTGGGTTTCGATGTACTGGCGGTCGCGGCCCTCGTACAGTGCGTCGATCAGCACTGCATATTTCTCGGCGATGAAGCGCCGCCGTACCTTGCGGGTGCGGGTCAGTTCGTCGTCGTCCGGGTCCAGCTCCTTGTGCAGGATCAGGAAGCGGTGGATCTGGGAGTTCGACAGCAGCGTGTCATGCGCGAGGTCGGCATTCACCTTCTCGACGCACTCGGCGATCAGCTGGTACACCGCCGGCTGGCTAGCAAGGTCGGTGTAGCCGCTGTACGGCAGGTTGCGGCGCTCGGCCCAGTTGCCGACGGCCTCCATGTCGATGTTGATGAAGGCATTGCAGGTCGAGCGGCCGTCGCCGAACGCCACCGCTTCCTTAATGAACGGGAAAAACTTCAGCTTGTTCTCGATGTATTTCGGCGCAAACATCGTGCCGTCGGCCATCCGGCCGACGTCCTTTGCCCGGTCGATGATCTTCAGGTGGCCGTCGCCGTCGAAGAAGCCGGCATCGCCGGTATGGAAATAGCCGTCCGCATCGATTGCCTCGGCGGTTTCTTCGGGCTTCCTGTAGTAGCCGACCATCAGGCCCGGCGAGCGCACCAGCACCTCGCCGTTGTCGGCGATCTTCACGTCCACGTTGGCCATCGGGCGACCGACGCTGTCGAGCTTCACATCGCCCGAGCGCTGCATGCAGACCGTCACGCAGGTTTCGGTCATGCCGTACAGCTGCTTGAGGTTGATGCCGAGCGAGCGGTAGAAGTCGAACAGGTCGGGACCGATCGCCTCGCCGCCGGTGTAGGCGACCCGGATGCGCGACATGCCCAGCACATTCTTCAGCGGGCCGTATACCAGCAGCTCGCCCAGGCCGTACAGCAGGCGGTCGGCCAGCGACACCTGCTGTCCTTCCAGCAGGCGCAGCCCCGCGCGCCGCGCGACCCGCATGAAATAGTGGAACATCGCGCGCTTGATCGCACTCGCATCCTCGATGCGGATCATTACCTGCGTCAGCGTGTTCTCGTAAATGCGCGGCGGGCCGAAATAATAGGTCGGGCCGATCTCGCGCAGGTCGGTGCCGATGGTGGACGGCGACTCCGGGCAGTTGAGGCAGAAGCCGACAATATTCGACAGCACATACGAGTACAGGAAGTCGCCCACCCAGGCCAGCGGCAGGTAGCACAGCACTTCGTCGTCGGCGCTGAGCTGGTCGAACTCGGCCAGCGTGCGGCCGGTGGCAATCAGCGCGCGATAGGAGTGGCACACGCCCTTCGGCCGGCCGGTGGTGCCCGAGGTATACAGGATGACCGCGATGTCGTCCGGCTGGCCGGCCGCCACTTCGCGCGCAAACAGCTCCGGATGATCGGTCGCATGCGCATGCCCGAGGGCCTGCACGCTTTCGAACGAATGCAGGCCGGGCTGCCCGTAATTGCGCAGCCCGCGCGGGTCGTCGAAGATGATGTGGGAGAGCCCCGGGACGGTGGCGCGCGCCTCGAGCAGTTTGTCGACCTGCTCCTGGTCCTCGACCATCGCAAAGTCGATGCCTGCGTTCTCCAGCACATAGGCCATGTCGGCCGCCGGTGCGTCCTGGTACAGCGGCACCGCAACGCCGCCGAGGCACTGTGCGGCCGCCATCGCCATGTACAGGCGCGGCCGGTTGTCGCCGACGATTGCGAGATTCATCCCGCGCGAAAATCCGAGCGCTGCCAGCCCGCACGCGAGCCGGCGCACTTCCTCCGCTGCCTGCTCCCAGGTCGTGCTCTGCCAGATGCCGAGGTCTTTCTCGCGAAAGGCCGGGCGGCCGGGACGCGTTACCGCGTGTTCCAGCAGAAGCTTGGGGAAGGTGTCGGCCGGCCGGTTGTTTGTCTCCACCATGGTCGTCCTGTATTTATTGTTTCCGTTGCCAGTGGCAAACGAATTTTCATGCAATCATAGCCGCGTCCCGGATTTCCGATTGTCATCCGCCAGACAATTGCCGAATTTTTAATCGTGCACCGCAGCATGTGATGACCGTCCTCAACAAGCCTTCGCTGTCCGATTCGCTGGCCCGCACTCCGTGGGCCGGCGTGCTGACGCCCGAGCAGATGGCGCGCGTCGAGCAGGACACCGTCGAGCGCTTCTTCGAGGCCGGTGCCTATCTATGCCGCAAGGGCGACCCGGTCGAGCACTGGATGGGGGTCACCGAGGGTCTGCTGAAAATGAGCAGTGTCTCCCCGCAAGGCAAGGCGGTGACCTTCACCGGCATGCTCGCCGGCGGCTGGTTCGGCGAGGGCTCGCTGCTCAAGACCGAGGGCCGGCTGTATGACGTGGTTGCGCTGCGCGACAGCCATGTGGCCTTCATGCCGCGTGCCACCTTCAACTGGCTGCTCGACAGCAGCATTGCATTCAACCGCTTCCTGCTCAAGCAGATCAATGCGCGGCTCGGGCTGTTCATATCGCTGGTCGAGGTGGACCGCAGCCTGGATGCGGATGCCCGGGTGGCGCGCTGCATCGCGTCGCTGTTCAACCCGGACCTGAACCCCGCCGGCGGACCGCAACTGCAGATTTCGCAGGAAGAAATCGGTTACCTGTGCAACATGTCCCGCCAGCGCGCGAACCAGGCACTGCAGGTACTCGAGCGCGCCGCGCTGCTGCGGCTCGACTATCGCGGGCTGACCGTGCTCGACCTCGACGGCCTGCGGTCCTTCTGACGCGGTTTTCCTGCTCCTCAGCATGACTGCCGCCCTTGTGCGGGGGCAGCCTGCGGAACCCTTCCCGTTTCAGCCCGGTCAATCAAATTGACGTTGCGGCATCCTGTTGCCGTTGCTTATTGAAATTGCGCCGTCCGTCCGCCCCTGGCGCCCAACCCGCAGGCTGATGCGTCCGTCCCAGTTATCTCTGCGCTTCATTGTTCCGCTCGCGCTGGTGCTTGCTGCCTTTGCGCTGATCCTGTTGCCGCTGGTCGATGACCTGACCAAGCGCTGGTTCCTGCGCGACCTCGATGTCCGCTCGCAGATGCTGGCGACTTCGCTGCACGACCCGCTGATCGATCTGGTGATCCTGCAGGATACCGAGAGCATCCAGACCCTGTTTGACCGTAGCGTGCGCGATGCCCATGTGCGCGCAATCGCATTCTGCGACACCTCCGGCCGGCTGCTGTATCTCAGCAGCGGCTTTCCATCAGGTCTGGGCTGCCAGGGCAGGGCGCCGGCCGACCTGCAGGTGAGCGAGAGCCCGATCGACCAGGAAGGCGTCACCCTCGGCAAGCTGGTACTGGCACAGGACACCCGCTTCATCGAGCGCCGTGCGGCAGAATTCCGCAACTATCTGGTGGCGATCTTCCTGCTGATGTTCATCACGATCTCGGCGCTTGGCGCATGGATGGCGCACTGGAGCTGGCAGGGCTGGGTGCAGTCGCTGAAAAGCCTGATGCGGCGCGAGACGGTGGCGCAGGGCGCCGTTAGCGCGCCGCCGGAATTCAGGCCGCTGGTCGGCGACCTGCGGGCCATGCTGCACGAGATGAATGTCGAGCGCCGCGCGCAGCAGCATTCGCCGCAGGCCTGGACGCCGGAAAAGCTGCGTTCGCTGCTGCATGACGAACTGGCCGGCGATCAGGTGCTGGTGGTGTCGAATCGCGAGCCCTACATCCATGAGCAGGGACCGCAGGGCGTCGTGGTGCGCCGGCCGGCGAGCGGGCTGGTCACCGCAGTCGAGCCGGTGATGCGCGCCTGCTCGGGCACCTGGATTGCGCATGGCAGCGGCAGCGCCGACCGGGTGACGGTCGATGCCAGTGACCGTGTGCAGGTGCCGCCCAAGCGGCCGTCATACACCTTGCGGCGGGTCTGGCTGACCGACGAGGAAGAGCAGGGCTATTACTACGGTTTTTCCAATGAAGGCCTGTGGCCGCTGTGTCACATGGCCCATGTGCGCCCGGTGTTCCGCACCTCGGACTGGGAACAGTATGTCGCCGTCAACCAGCGCTTCGCCGACGCCGTGGTGGAGGAAGCGCGCAGCGACGATCCGGTGGTGCTGGTGCAGGATTACCATTTCGCGCTGCTGCCGCGCATGGTGAGGGAGAAGCTGCCGAAGGCAACCATCATCATGTTCTGGCACATCCCCTGGCCGAACCCGGAATCCTTCGGCATCTGCCCGTGGCGCGAAGAACTGCTCGAGGGCCTGCTCGGCAACACCCTGCTGGGCTTCCACACGCCTTTCCATTGCAAGAACTTCATCGAGACGGTCGACCGCTATCTCGAGACACGCATCGAGCACGAGGCATCGACCGTCTCCTATGGCGGCGAGCTGACCCAGGTCGAGCCCTATCCGATTTCGATCGCCTGGCCCGAGTCCGATGCCCCGCTCGATGTCGTGCGCTGCCGGCGCGAACTGAGGGAGGAGCTCGGCCTGCCGATACTGCACCAGCTGGCGCTGGGCGTGGACCGGCTCGACTACACCAAGGGCATCGTCGAGCGCTTCCAGGCCGTCGAGCGGCTGCTGGAGCAGCAGCCGGGACTGGTCGGCCGTTTCTCGCTGCTGCAGATTGCCGCCCCCAGCCGCTCGTCGCTCGATGAATACCAGAGCCTCGAGGCGCGTGTGCGCAAGCTGGCGTTGTCGATCAACCAGCGTTATGCCAATCCGGTGGCGCCGCCCATCCTGCTGCGGGTAGAGCATTTCGACGAAGACCAGCTGGCGCGCTGCTATCGCGCGGCCGATGTCTGCCTGGTGACCAGCCTGCATGACGGCATGAACCTGGTGGCCAAGGAATTCATCGCCGCGCGCGATGACGAACTCGGCGTGCTGGTCCTGTCGCAGTTCACCGGCGCGGCGCGCGAGCTGCACGAGGCGCTAATCATCAATCCCTA
>JAIXTG010000038.1 GCA_027484285.1 Oxalobacteraceae bacterium
GTGATGATGCCGTCCTTGACGTCGGTCTTGTTCGGCAGGCCGAGATGCTCTTTCGGCGTCACGTAGCACAGCATCGCGCAGCCGTACCAGCCGATCTGCGCGGCGCCGATGCCGGAAGTAATGTGGTCATAGCCCGGCGCGATGTCGGTGGTCAGCGGGCCCAGCGTGTAGAACGGCGCCTCGTGGCACTGCTCGAGCTGGATGTCCATGTTCTCCTTGATCAGCTGCATCGGCACATGGCCGGGGCCTTCGATCATCACCTGCACGTCATGCTTCCATGCGATCTGCGTCAGCTCGCCCAGCGTACGGAGCTCGCCGAGCTGCGCTTCGTCGTTCGCGTCATAGATCGATCCGGGACGCAGGCCGTCGCCGAGCGAGAACGAGACATCGTAGGCCTTCATGATTTCGCAGATATCTTCGAAATGCTCGTACAGGAAGGATTCCCTGTGATGCGCAAGGCACCACTTCGCCATGATCGAGCCGCCGCGCGAGACAATGCCGGTCATGCGCTTGGCGGTCAGCGGCACATAGCGCAGCAGCACGCCGGCGTGGATCGTGAAGTAATCGACGCCCTGCTCGGCCTGCTCGATCAGCGTGTCGCGGAAAATTTCCCAAGTCAGGTCTTCGGCCTTGCCATTCACCTTCTCCAGTGCCTGGTAGATCGGCACCGTGCCGATCGGCACCGGCGAATTGCGGACGATCCACTCGCGGGTTTCGTGGATGTGCTTGCCGGTGGACAGGTCCATCACGGTGTCGCCGCCCCAGCGGATGGCCCAGGTCATCTTCTCGACTTCCTCGCCGATCGACGAGGTCACTGCCGAATTGCCGATGTTGGCGTTGATCTTCACCAGGAAATTGCGGCCGATGATCATCGGCTCGGATTCCGGATGGTTGATGTTGGCCGGGATGATTGCGCGGCCGCGTGCGACTTCATCGCGCACGAATTCCGGGGTGATCTCGGCCGGAATCACTGCACCGTAGGTCTGCCCCGGATGCTGGCGGCCCATCATGTCGGCCAGCTTCGCTCCGGTCGGGCCGGAAGCTTTCAGGCTCTCGATGTACTCCCTGCGGCGCAGGTTCTCGCGGATGGCGATGTACTCCATCTCCGGCGTGATGATGCCCTGGCGCGCATAGTGCATTTGCGTGACGTTCTTGCCCGCCTTCGCTCGACGCGGCTTGCGGTGCAGGTTGAAGCGCAGTTCGGCCAGCTTCGGATCGTTCAGGCGCTCGATGCCATATTCAGACGTCGGGCCGGCCAGCTCTTCCGTATCGCCGCGCTCGGCGATCCAGTTTGCGCGCAGCGGTGCGAGGCCGGAGCGGATGTCGATCTTCACCGACGGGTCGGTATACGGTCCGGAGGTGTCGTAGACGAAAACGGGCGGATTCTTTTCCGCGCCAAACGAGGCCGGCGTGTCGCTCTGGCTGATCTCGCGCATCGGTACGCGGATATCCGGGCGCGAGCCCTCGACGTAGATCTTGCGTGAATTCGGCAGCGGCTGGATCGCGGCTTCGTCCACCGTGGCGGTGGCGGCGAGGAATTGCGGATTGGCGTTCATGAGCTTCCTTTGCAAATCGGTTTGCGAGGGAAGCGGTCAAAGGAGAGCGGAATGCCCGGCCTGTGCTTCCCTTCGCTGGCATTACCCAGATCAGGTTGGGGAGCCCCCTGGCCGAGGGAAGTTTCATATCGAGCCACCGCAGGTGTGCGAGCGGTGGCGCGGCATGGCTCCTGACCAGGCATCTGTCGGGAGCAGGCTTCCGGGGTTGGCCCGAAGGACTTCACTGAGGGTATTTCTCACCCGACGGCAACTTGCCGGTCAGGACCCCTAGCGTTTTGGCTGCTGTGAAAAACGGCCTCGATTATAAAGCAGCCGACCGCAGAGCGATAAGCTGCGTTTCGGCCTGATCAAACTTTCTTCATGCGGCCGCAAGCCGCCACAAGGACGTCACCTCGGCAGCGCGCGCCGCATGCAGCGGATCGCTGGTATCGGCGACTTTCCTGTGCGTCGGACGCGCATCCAGCCGGCCGACCACCTTCAGGCCGCCCGCCTCAATTGCCTCCAGCAGCTCGGCGCGGCTGCGCAGGCCGAGGTGCTCGGCAAGGTCGGACAGCACCAGCCAGCCTTCGCCGCCGGGCGCGAGATGGGCGGCGAGGCCCGCGAGGAAGCCGCGCAGCATCTGGCTGTCGGGGTCGAACACGGCCTGCTCCAGCAGCGACGTCGGGCGCGCCGGCACCCACGGCGGGTTGCACACGACCAGCGCCGCCTTCCCCGCGGGGAACAGGTTGGCTTCGAGTACGTCGACTGACCCGTCCAGCCCGAGCCGTTGAATATTTTCGCGCGCGCAGGCCAGCGCGCGCGGGTTCATGTCGGTGGCCACCACACGCGCGAACCCGCGCTGCGCGAGCACCGCGGCCAGCACGCCGGTGCCGGTACCGATGTCGAACGCGACCGCGCCCTTGCCGGCCGCGGACGGCAGCGGCGCGTCGGCCACCAGCGGCACATAGTCGGCACGGACCGGCGCAAACACGCCGTAATGCGGATGGATGCGCCCGCGCAGCGACGGCACCTCGACACCGTTCTTGCGCCACTCATGCGCGCTGATCACGCCCAGCAGTTCGCGCAGCGAAGCGACATAGGGCGCATCGGCAGCGCCATAGGCTTCGGTGCAGGCCGGGCTGACGTCCGGCGCGCGCCGCAGCGGAATGCGATGGCCGGGCTCGAACGGGATCAGCAGCATGCCCAGCGTGCGGGCACGCTGCGATTGCGCCAGCCGGTACTGGTTGAACGCGTCCCGGGTTCCGGGCGCCGGTGCGGCAGCCTTGGCACGATGGCTTTTCTTCGACGGCCGCTCCACCCGCCGCTGCAGTGCCTGCAGCAGCTGGCGCGCATTCTGGAAATCACCCTGCCACAGGATGCCGGTACCCTCGCAGGCCAGCCGGTAAGCCTCGTCGGCGGTGATCTGGTCGTCAGCGACGACCACGCGCTTCGGCGGCGGCAGGCCGTTGGCAGACTGCCAGCGTGCGCTGCATTCCCGGTCGTCCTCCTGCCAGGCCAGCAGGCTGCAAGCGGGCATGCCCGGGGCCGGGGCGGTACTTTTCATGGTCATTTCGGAAATTGTCTGTGCCGGTAACGGCGACGGAATGTTGCAATGCGCCTGTATGCGCTGATTCCGGCAAATTTGCAAGGAGCCGCCGGAATTTCCGTTACGGCACGGCGTTCCCCCCGGGCGTGGCTGCACGCCAGCCGCTTATAATGGCCGGCTTGAAAAAATCAATCGGCAATCCCCGGGAAATCATGGAACTAGCCAAGGCCTTCGAGCCCGCAGACATCGAACAATACTGGCGCGCAGCATGGGAGCAGCGCGGCTACTTCACCGCCACGCTGGACGAGGGCAAGCCTTCGTTCGCGATCCAGCTGCCGCCGCCGAACGTGACCGGCACGCTGCACATGGGCCATGCGTTCAACCAGACCATCATGGACGGCCTGACCCGCTATTACCGGATGCGCGGCCATAACAC
>JAIXTG010000248.1 GCA_027484285.1 Oxalobacteraceae bacterium
AGCTCGCGGTCAGTGATCCTGGCAATGCGTTCGATCACCCTGGGCGAGCTGTTGCTCAGATTGTCGACGGCGATCACCTGCCATCCGGCCTGCAGCAGGCACACGCAGGTGTGTGAACCAATGTAGCCGGTAGCACCGGTCACCAGCACCGATTGGCCGTTCATGCTTCAGTGAACCAGCGACGGCTGGGTTTTATCCTGGCTGTTGCGGGTCAAGCCGCCGATGGACAGCTGAACCAGGAACTCCCGGAATTCGTCGGCCACTTCCGGATGCCGGAGTGCAAACTCGACGGTCGCCTGCAGGTAGCCCTGCTTGGTGCCGCAGTCATAGCGCTTGCCTTCGAACTGATAGGACATCACCGCTTCGGATTTCATCAGTTGCGCGATGCCATCGGTGAGTTGCAGTTCGCCGCCGGCACCCGGTTTGAGTGCCCGCAAGTGGCGGAATATCGATGGCGTGAGGATGTAGCGCCCGACCACGCCCATGTTGGAAGGCGCGTCTTCCGGCGCAGGTTTTTCGACGATGCCATCGAGCTTCAGCAACCTGTCGGCGACCGGACGTCCTTCGACGATGCCATAGGAACTGCTCTGCTCCATCGGTATCGCTTCCACGCCGATGATGCTGCTGCCATAGTGGGTGTGCAGGTCGACCATCTGCTTCATGACCGGCGGATCGGCGTCCAGCAGGTCGTCCGCAAGGATGATGGCGAACGGCTCTTCCAGCACCAGCCGCTCCGCGCACAGCACTGCATGGCCCAGCCCCAGTGCCTCGGCCTGCCGCACATAGAAGCACTGCACATGGTCGGGCTTGATGCGGCGGATCAGCTGCAGCAGGTCTTCCTTGTGGCGAGCCTCGAGTTCGGCTTCGAGTTCATAGGCCTTGTCGAAATGGTCTTCGATCGCACGCTTGTTGCGGCCGGTAATGAAGATCATCTCGGTGATGCCGGCCTCGATCGCTTCTTCGACCGCATACTGGATCAGCGGCTTGTCGACCACCGGCAGCATTTCTTTCGGGCTGGCCTTGGTCGCCGGGAGAAAACGCGTGCCGAGACCGGCGACCGGGAACACCGCCTTGCTAATTTTTCTCATGAGAGTCCGTTGGTTGGTTGTATCTTGCGTACAGCATCAGGAGGAAAGCGACGACCGCTGCCGTCCCGATATCAAACCACCAGTCCTGCAATGATGCGTTGCGGTAGGGCAGAAGCGACTGCAGCGCCTCATCGGCCAGCCCGAGCAGACTGATCGCGCCGATCGTGACCGCCGCACGCGCTTCCGGCGAGGCACGCGGCACCTGGAAGCAGAGCACTGCCATCGCGCCATATGCGAGCACATGCAGCAGCTTGTCGCCATAGCGGTCCGACAGCGCATTTGCCTCGCCGGGCACCGAACCCAGCCCGACCATCAGGAAGAAGCACAACAGCAGCGCAGCCAGATAGCCAACCCGCATCAGGCACGCCCGTAGAGATCGTTCAGGCGCACGATGTCGTCCTCGCCGAGATAGGTGCCGGACTGAACTTCGATCAGCTCCAGCGGAATCTTTCCGGGGTTCTCCAGTGAATGCACGACGCCGACGCCGATATAGGTGCTCTGGTTCTCGGTGAGCAGGTAATCCTTGTCGCCATTGATCACGCGCGCGGTGCCGGACACCACGATCCAGTGCTCGGCGCGGTGGTGATGCATCTGCAGCGACAGTCGTGCGCCTGGCTTGACGGTGATGCGCTTGACCTGGAAGCGCGATCCGTTGCCGATGGAGTCATAGCTGCCCCAGGGGCGCATGACCTGGCGGTGCACCTGGCATTCGCTGCGGTGCGCGTCCTGCAGCTGGCGCACCAGCTTGCGGATGTCCTGCGCGCGCTCTTTCGGCACGACCAGCACAGCGTCATCGGTGTCGACGATCACCATGTCCTCGAGCCCGATGGCTGCAACCAGCCGCTTGCTGCCCTGGACATGGCAGCCGTGGCAGTCCTCCAGCAGCGCATTGCCGTTCAGCGAGTTGCCGGCCTGGTCGTGCGCAGTGACTTCCCATACTGACGACCACGAGCCGATATCGGACCAGCCAGCCTGCAGCGGCACCATTGCTGCATTCGGCGTGCGCTCCATCAGTGCATAGTCGATCGAGATGTCCGGACTTTTTGCATAAGCGGCCGCATCCAGCCGCCGGAAATGGCCGTCGACGGTCGCCTGCTGCAGGGCCTGTTCGCAGGCGGTGACCAGTTCGGGCGCGTGCATGCGCAGTTCGTCCAGCATCTGGCTGCAACGGAACACGAACATGCCGCTGTTCCAGAAACAGTCGCCGCTGTCGATCAGCTGGGAGGCGGTCTTGCGATCGGGTTTTTCGATGAAGCCGCGTATCCTGCGCACCCCGCCCGCCAGCGATGCCCCCGCCTGCAGGTAGCCGAAGCCGCTTTCCGGTGCCGCGGGCGGTATGCCGAAGGTCATCAGCAGGCCCTCGCCGGCAGCCTGCACGGCCTGTCGTACCGCCTGCCGGAATGCGTCGCCATCCTGCACGATGTGGTCCGAGGGCAGTACCAGCATCAGTGCGTCACCGAACTGCGCCGTCAGCCGCAGCGCAGCGCATGCAAGGGCGGGGGCGGTGCCGCGCTGTACCGGCTCCAGCATCAGTTCTTCATGGTCGATGCCGATCTCGTGCAACTGCTCGGTGACGATGAAGCGGGTTGCTTCGCCGGTCAGCAGCAGCGGTTCGGCCGCATCAAGGCCCGTGCAGCGCAGCAAGGTCTGCTGCAGCAGGCTGTGCTCGCCGTGCAGCCTCAGGAATTGTTTCGGGAAGCTCTCGCGCGACAGTGGCCAGAGCCGGGTGCCCGAGCCGCCGCACAGCACGACCGGGACCAGGGGCAGGGGGTCCATCAGTATCTATCCTCGGGAAGTCAGTATTCGGGCTGGTCTGGCGGGTATGGGGATCCGGTGTCAGTAGGCATTGTTTCCGCTCCATCCCCTGAAAGCGGTCCAGAGGATGATCTTCAGGTCCATCCAGAACGACCAGTGCTGGATGTAATACAGGTCGAACTCGATGCGGCGGGCCATCTTTTCATCGGTATCCGTTTCACCGCGATAGCCGTTAATTTGCGCCCATCCGGTGATGCCCGGCTTGACGCGGTGCCGCTGCATGTACATCGCGAGTTTGTCCTTGTACAAATCGTTGTGCACCAGCGCATGCGGCCGCGGCCCGACGACCGACATGTCGCCGGTCAGCACATTGAAGAATTGCGGCAACTCGTCCAGGCTGGTCCGGCGCAGGAAAGCGCCGATGGGCGTGATGCGCGGATCGTTGCGGGTCGCCTGCGTGACCTGGCCCGCTCCCTCCTGGTGCACTTTCATGCTGCGGAATTTCAATACTTTGAATCGGCGTCCGTTCAGGCCCAGCCTCGGCTGGCTGAAAAACACCGGGCCCGGCGAGCTGGCCTTGATGGCGATGGCGATCCCGATGAAGAGCGGCGCGAGGAAGACAAGCACGCCCGCGGCGAACAGCCGGTCGAACAGGTCTTTGGCCAGTCCGAGCATGCCGTTGCTGGCGGGGTGGTTCAGCTCGACCACCGGCATGCCGAGGAATTCGACCGTGCGATGGCTAAGGATGGTGATCGCAGCGACATCGGGCACCCAGCGGATGTCGACCAGTTCATTCCGCAGCAGGTACTGCAGCTCCTGCAGTTTCGCGGATTCGGCCAGAGGCAGCGTGATCCAGACCTCATGGGCTTCGTGACGGGACACGGCGGCCCGGATGTCCCCGAAGCTCTGCAGCATTTCGATGCGGGTATCGATCGGCGCACCGCCGTCGGTATCGTAGGTGGCGACGACGTTGTAGCCAGTCCATTGCTGCTCGAGCGCGCGGCGGTGCAGTTCGCGTCCGGTGGTGCCGTAGCCGACGATCACCACCCGCTTGCTGTTGAGCCCGCGCTCGCGCAGTCCCGAGAGTGCCGAGTACAGCAGCGAGCGCGACAGCACGATGATCGATACCGCCAGCAGGTACCAGACCACGATCCATTGCCGCGACAGGTCGCCGAGCTGGCGGATCAGGAACGCGAACACGATGCCGGCCGCCAGCACCACCAGGGTGGCGAGTGCCGCGTGGCCCGCCAGCAGCAGCAGCGAGCGGCCTCGCCACGAGGAGTACAGGTCGAAGCGCGGGAATATGCCAACGGCCATCACGCAACAGAAGTACAGCACCGCCCCGTGCACTGCCGGCAGCTCGGCGACGGTCGTCGAAAAACACAGCAGGGAAGCCAGCGCGCCGGCGGCGTAGAGCACCACCGCATCGCTGGCACGGATCAGGTACTCGAGGCGAGGTGAATTGCGTTCGATCAGGTCATGCATGTGCGGCGTTCTGTCTCGGTTGTTATGAATGCGCCGCGCACAGGTCATGCACGGCGGGGATCAGGCCGTGCTTGGAGCTATTGGTATTTTCATAAGTGCCCCTAATTGCGGGGCATCAATCTTTTTCTGCCGCAGGACGCGACCGCCGCTCAGGTATGATTTCGCGCATGGACACGAATCAAACCGAGCAGGTGAATCTGTATGCGCTGGTCGGCGGCGATGCCGGGCTGCGCGAGCTGGTCGACCGTTTTTATGACCTGATGGACCTCGAGCCGCAATTCGCAGCACTGAGGGCGATGCACCCGACCACGCTCGAGGGCTCGCGCGACAAGCTGTACCGCTTCCTGTCTGGCTGGACCGGCGGCCCGGACAACTACACCGCGACCTACGGCCCGCCTTTCCTGCGTGCGCGGCACTTGCCGTTCCCGATCGGCTCGAAAGAGCGCGACGACTGGCTGACCTGCATGCTGCTGGCGATGCGGGAGCTTGGTTATTCCGAGGAGGAGGAAGACCTGCTGCTGCAGGCTTTTTTCAGGACGGCCGACTGGATGCGCAACCAGGCCGGGTGAGCCGGCGCTGCGTCAGACCAATCCGTGGAAAGGAATGATGCCGACGGCGTCGCCGGCGGCGACGTCGCCCTGCCCATGGCCGAGCACCACCATGCAATTGGCATCGGACATCGAGCTGAGGATGCCCGAGCCCTGCGCGCCGGTCAGGGTCACGAGGGCTTCGCCGTTGTCGCCGGTGTGCAGTACGCCGCGCTGGAATTCGGTGCGGCCGGGCCGCTTGCGTATGGGTGCCGTACTGGAGGCGCGCAGTAGGGGCAGTGCGGGCGGAGAAGCGCCCGCCAGCCGGTACAGCGCATCGCGGGCGAAGAAATAAAAGCTGGCCATGACAGCCACCGGATTGCCGGGCAGGCCGAAGAACAATGCCTGTGGCCCGTCAGATTGCAGGCGACCGACGGCCATTGGCCGGCCGGGGCGCATCGCGATCTTCCAGAACAGGACTTCGCCCAGCCTTTCCATCAGGGCCCGGGTGTAGTCGGCATCGCCGGCTGACACGCCGCCGGTGGTGAGCACTGCATCCGCCTGCCCGCAGGCCGCACGCAGCGCCGCCTCCAGCGAGGCGGGGTCGTCGCGTACCACCCCGAGGTCGATCGCTTCGAATCCTGCACGCTCCAGCATGGCCTGCAGCGTATACCGGTTGCTGTCGTAGACGCAGCCGGTATCGAGCGGCTGGCCGATCGAGCGCAGTTCGTCGCCAGTGGAGAAGAAGGCCACGCGCAGCCGGCGCACGACGTTCAGTTCGCCGATGCCGAGCGATGCGGCGAGGCCGAGGTCGGACGGCGTCAGCAGGCGACCGCCCTGCAGCGCCACCGAGCCGGCACGCAGGTCTTCGCCGGCCAGCCGCCGGTTCGCACCGGGCTGCAGGCTGCCGGCGGCGATCGTCACGTCGCGCTCGCTGGCTTGCAGCACGAGTTCCTGCGGAATCACGCTGTCGCATCCGGACGGGATCACGGCACCGGTCATGATGCGCACGCACTGGCCGGGCAGTACCGGCTGGGCATAAGGGTGGCCGGCGAAGGCCTTGCCGACGACGGCCAGGGTCACGTTGCCCGTGCCCAGATCGCTGCCGCGCAGCGCATAGCCATCCATCGCCGAATTGTCATGCGAAGGCACATCGATCGGCGACACCAGGTCCGCGGCCAGTACCCGGCCGAGCGCCTGTTTCAGCGGCAGCCGCTCGATGTCGGCGATCGGGGTAATCAGGCGTGCGATGGCCTGCTGCGCGATGTCCACCCGCAGGTCATCGGCACGGTAGCCGGGGAGGGCAGCAGTGATCTGGTCGAGCTTGATGGGCATGGTGTGAGGAGGTGCGCGCAGGCTGTCATCCGTGTCCGGGAGGCGCCGGGGTCATCGGGCGACCCGCCAGCTTACCCTCCGATATACGACATCTCGACCTTGCGCACCGGTCGCGTGAGTCCCTCGGTATTGATCGTCCTCAGTTCCGAGTAGCGGTCATCGCGCTGCGACCACAGGTGGGCGATCGCGGCGATGATTTCTTCATCGCTGTGGCCGCCGCGCAGCAGCGCGCGCAGGTCATGCCCGCCGGTCGCAAACAGGCAGGTGAACAGCTTGCCCTCGGTCGACAGTCGCGCACGGTTGCAGTCGCTGCAGAAAGCCTGGGTCACGCTGGAGATCACACCGATCTCGCCGCCGCCATCCAGATAGCGCCAGCGCCCGGCAGTCTCGCCGGTGTAATTGGGTTCGGTTTCTTCCAGCGGCATTTGCTCGCTGATGCGGCGCACGACTTCGGCCGACGGCACGACCTCGTCCATCTTCCAGCCATTCGACGCGCCGACATCCATGTACTCGATGAAGCGCAGGATCACCGGCGTGCCCTTGAAGTGGCGCGCCATCGGCACGATCTCCTGGTCGTTGACGCCGCCCTTGACCACCATGTTGACCTTGATCGGGCCCAGCCCGACCTGATGCGCGACCTCGATTCCGTGCAGCACGTCGCTGACGGGGAAATCGACGTCATTCATGCGCTTGAAGGTGGCATCGTCGAGCGAATCGAGCGAGACCGTCACCCGCTTGAGGCCGGCATCTTTCAGCGATTGCGCTTTCTTTGCCAGCAGCGAGCCGTTGGTGGTCATGGTCAGGTCGAGCGGCTTGCCGTCGAGGGTGGTCAGCCCGGCCAGCATTTCGATCAGCTTCTCGATGTTCTTGCGCAGCAGCGGCTCGCCGCCGGTCAGGCGAATTTTCTCGACGCCATGCGCGATGAAAATCTTTGCAACGCGCGTGATCTCTTCGAATGACAGCAGCAGGCCATGCGGCAGGAACTGATAATCCTTGTCGAAGATTTCCTTCGGCATGCAATACACGCAGCGGAAGTTGCAGCGGTCGGTGACCGAGATTCGCAGGTCGCGCAGCGGACGGCCGCGCTGGTCGGACAGCAGGCCGGTAGCGGGAATCAGCGGTTGCGGAATATGCGGCACCGCCTGCAGGTAACGCAGGTCGGCGACGGGGATGATGCGTTCTGTCATGGCTCTCGGGGAGGCGGTATGGCCATCCCGGCAAATAATTCGTGCAAGGGCCGCGTCAAGCCGGCCGGGTCGGCAGGTAAGATACCACGAGGCCGACCACCGCACAGACGATCAGCAAGCGTACCGTGCCCGCTTTGAAACGCAGCAGCGCGACGATGGCGCCGGCAGCGATCGCGATCGCCGCCCAGTCCCAGCTCGCCGGGTCTTGCCCGAGCCGGAATACATGCCACGCAAAGAAAACCGCGAGGCTGGCGATAACGCCAACCACGGCGGCGGTGATGGCCGTCAGCGGCGCATTGAGTTTCAGGTTGTCGCGGGTGGCTTCGACCAGCGGGCCGCCGGCGAGGATGAAAACGAAGCTGGGCAGGAAAGTGAAAAAGGTCGCGGTCAGCGCACCGGCCGTGCCGGACCAGAACAAGGCGAGCGGGCCGAAGATTTCCCGGGTCCAGCCGCCGACGAATCCCACGAAGGCGACGATCATGATCAGCGGCCCCGGCGTGGTTTCGCCGAGCGCAAGGCCATCGATCATCTGCGCCGGGGTCAGCCAGCCGAAGGTCCCGACCGCGCCCTGGTAGACGTAGGGCAGCACTGCATACGCGCCGCCAAAGGTCAGCAGCGCGGCCTTGGTGAAGAACCAGCCCATTTGCAC
>JAIXTG010000135.1 GCA_027484285.1 Oxalobacteraceae bacterium
AAGCACAGCGAAAAGCCGAGGCCGAACAGCATCAGCAAAACCAGGGTCGCGCCGTTGAAGCCGATGGCCGTTTGCGCAAAGCTGCCGACCAGTTCGCCGAGCACGCCGCCCGGATCGCGCGGCAGCTTCACCTGCCACGAGTACATGCGCACGTATTCAAGCGCGGAGCTGCCGATGACGAGCAGCACGAAGCCGCCTGCACGGATTCCCAGTTCGAAGCGGTGGCGTGCCTCGGGCGGCCGCTGCAGCAGGAAACGGCTGGCCAGCTGCCGGTAGCTGACCCAGACCGACGCCAGCAATATGATGCAGAACCACCAGGCCGAGAAGCCGAACACATACAGCATCAGGTCGGCCAGCCACGCGCCGGCGGTGCCGCCCCAGTTGACGGCCCGCCCGCCCATGCCGGCATGCGACCAGCCGGAATCGGTCGGTGCATAGGTGTAGAGCGCCAGCGTCAGGTAGATGCCGAGCACGGCAAACGCCACCCAGCGCGCCTCGGAAAGCAGGCGGATCAGTCGGTTCGGCAGCGGATCGGCAGCCGGTTCTGCTGCAGGGCGGGTATAGGAATCGGTGGTTCGGGTCATGGAGTCGGGATGCGGGGGCCGGGAGGCCGGCGGTCAGTTCCACTATAATGTCGGCTCGTTCCGCGCGACATCGGCGCGCGTTGCAAGGCAGGATGATACTCCCTCTGTTGAGCTTTCTTCCCCGAAAAAACCATCCCCCGCCGCCCCGAATTTATTGTTGATTTCAGAAGAGTCCCCATGTCTACTGCAAAACACGCACGCGTTCTGATCATCGGTTCCGGCCCGGCCGGTTACAGCGCCGCCGTTTACGCCGCACGCGCCAACCTGAAACCAGTGCTGGTCACCGGCGTCGAACAGGGCGGCCAGCTGATGACGACGACTGATGTCGAAAACTGGCCGGGGGACCCGATGGGCGTGCAAGGCCCGGAACTGATGCAGCGCCTGCTGCAGCATGCGGAGCGCTTCAGCACCGAGATCATTTTCGACCACATCCACACCACGCACCTGAAGGAAAAGCCGTTCCGCCTCGAGGGCGATGCCGGTACCTACACCTGCGACGCGCTGATCATTGCGACCGGTGCCTCGGCCCAGTACCTCGGCCTTGAATCCGAGCAGGCCTTCATGGGCAAGGGCGTGTCCGCCTGCGCCACCTGCGATGGCTTTTTCTACAAGAACCAGGATGTGGCGGTGGTCGGCGGCGGCAATACGGCGGTGGAAGAAGCGCTGTACCTGTCGAATATTGCGAAAAAAGTCACGGTCATCCACCGCCGCGACAAGTTCCGCGCCGAGCCGATCCTGATCGACCGGCTGATGGCCAAAGTCGAGGAAGGCAAGGTCGAGATCAAGTGGAATCATGTGCTCGATGAAGTGACGGGCGACGACAGCGGCGTCACCGGCATCAACATCAAGTCGACTGCCGACGGCAAAGTCACGCCGGTCGACGTGCATGGCGTGTTCATTGCCATCGGCCACAAGCCGAACACCAGCATTTTCGAAGACCAGCTCGAGATGAAAAATGGCTACCTGATCACCCGCAGCGGCACCGAAGGCATGGCGACCATGACCTCGGTCGAGGGCGTGTTTGCTGCCGGCGATGTGCAGGACCATGTGTACCGGCAGGCGATCACCAGTGCCGGCACCGGCTGCATGGCGGCACTGGATGCGCAGCGTTACCTGGAAGCGCAGGAGTAAGTCGTCGGGTTGAGCAAGGACGCCGGATCCCGGCCTGCGCCGGGATCGCGCTTCTTGCCCAGCCACCCGGTGGTGCCGCGAAAGCCGCGGCCCACTGTCCCAAGGAGGCCTCCGCATGAAAGACCTCGCAGAACTGAAAGCGCTGCAGCAGCGCCTGAAGGAAAAGGCCGCAGCAGCGGCGGAAGCCGAGCGCCAGCGACGCGAACTGGCCGAGCAGCGCGAACGCGAGGCGAACCTGTTTCGCCACAGCATCGGCCAGGTAAAGCCGCTGAATGCCCCGCCGCGCGTCGTCGTTGATGCACCGCGTCCGCTGCCGATTGCGCACCAGCGCATGGCGGATGACGAAGCGGTGCTGCAGGAATCCCTGTCTGACGAATTCAGTATCGATACCCTGCTCGAGGTGGACGAGACCCTGAGCTATGCGCGCAGCGGCGTCGGGCCGGACGTGCTGAAGAAGCTGCGTGGCGGAGGCTGGGTCACGCAGGGACAGCTCGACCTGCACGGGCTGCGGGTGGACGAGGCACGCGAGGCGGTCGGGCAATTCATCCGCGACTCGGTCAAGCGCGGTGTGCGCTGCGTGCGCATCATCCACGGCAAGGGGCTGGGTTCACTGCACAAGAAGCCGGTGCTGAAGAGCAAGGTGAGGAACTGGCTGGTGCAGAAAGAGGAAGTGATCGCCTTCTGTACCGCGCGCGCGGCAGATGGCGGTAGCGGCGCGGTGATGGTACTGCTGCAGGGGTAGTAAAAGCGGCCTGATTGCGACGATGGGTCCCAGCCTTCGCCGGGATGACGGTTTTTTAGCCGATACGCCTGAAACCGTCGTCCCGGCGAAGGCTGGGACCCACGATTTTCCTCAGGAATCAGACTGCGTCGGTGCCGGTCTCGCCGGTACGAATCCGGATCACCTGCTCGACCGGGGTCACGAAAATCTTGCCGTCGCCGATCTTGCCGGTGCGCGCCGCCTTGATGATCGCCTCGACCGCATGTTCAACCACCTCGTCCGCGACCACCAATTCGACTTTGACTTTCGGCAGGAAGTCGACCACGTACTCGGCGCCGCGATAGAGCTCGGTATGGCCCTTCTGGCGGCCGAAACCCTTGACTTCGGTGACGGTCAGCCCGCTGACGCCGACGGCGGCCAGCGACTCGCGCACTTCGTCGAGCTTGAACGGTTTGATGACGGCAGTGATCTGCTTCACGGGAACTCCTCTTTCGCTATTTATCGGGGAAACTGATTACTCTTTGAATTTCGAGGTGATCGGGTAGCGCCAGTCGCGTCCGAATGCGCGATGCGTGACACGGGGACCGACCGGCGCCTGGCGGCGCTTGTATTCATTGATCTTGACCAAGCGGGTGATGCGGTCAACATCGTCCTTACGATACCCCGCAGCCAGCAGTTCCGCAACGCCCTGCCCTTCTTCCATGTACAGCTTCAGGATGCCGTCGAGGACCTCGTACGGCGGCAGCGAATCCTGGTCCACCTGGTTGGGACGCAGTTCGGCCGACGGCGCGCGGGTCAGGATCCGCCGCGGAATCACGTCGGAAATGCCATTTCGATAATCACAGAGCCGGTAAACCAGCGTCTTCAGGATGTCCTTGATGACTGCATAGCCGCCGGCCATGTCGCCATACAGCGTGCAGTAGCCGGTCGCCATTTCGCTCTTGTTGCCGGTGGTGAGCACTATCGCGCCGGTCTTGTTCGACAGGGCCATCAGCAGCGTGCCGCGGATGCGCGCCTGGATGTTTTCTTCGGTGGTGTCCTCGGGCAGGCCGGCAAACAGCGGTGACAGCGACTGGCGGAAGGCATCAAAGCAATCGCTGATCGGGATCTCGTCATAGCGGACACCGAGCCGCGCGACCATGTCGCGCGAGTCGATCCACGAAATCTCGGCGGTGTACGGCGAAGGCATCATGACGGCGCGTACCTTGTCGGCGCCGAGCGCATCGACGGCGATCGCCAGCGTGAGCGCGGAATCGACGCCGCCGGACAGGCCGATGATGGCGCCCGGGAAGCCGTTCTTGCCCACATAGTCGCGCACGCCGAGCACCAGCGCGGCATAGACCTGGGCTTCGATCGTCAGCGCCTCGGGCAATGGCAGCAGCTCGGGCTGGCCGTCGTCGAAGCGCAGCAGCGCGAGGTCTTCATCGAAGGATTTCAGCTGCGCACAGGTCGCGCCGTCGGCGTCGAGCACGAAGGATGCGCCGTCGAACACCAGTTCATCCTGCGCACCGACGAGGTTGGCATAGACCACCGCCATGCCGAGGTTGCAGACGTTCTCGCGCATGGTCTCGATGCGCAGGTGCTGCTTGTTCATGTGGTACGGCGAGGCGTTCGGCACCAGCAGCACCTGGGCGCCCTGCTCGCGCGCCTTGCGCGGCATGTCCGGATACCAGGTGTCCTCGCAGATGTTGAGCGCAAAGCGCATGCCCTTGACGTCGAAAGTGCAGACGTCGTCCGCCGCATCGAAGTAGCGCTTCTCGTCGAAGACGGTGTAATTCGGCAGCGCATGCTTGCGGTAGGTGGCAATCACCTGGCCCTCGCACAGCACCGACGCGGCGTTGTACTGGCATTCGCCATCGGACAGCGGATGGCCGACGACGACATGCAGCCCCTTCAGGTCGGCAAGGCCGGCGGCGAGCGCCTGCAACGCCTGTTGCGATTTTGCGTAGAATGAAGTCCGCAGCAGCAGGTCCTCCGGCGGATAACCCACCAGTGACAATTCCGGCGTGACGACGATGTCGGCACCCGCGCTCGCTGCGCGCCGCGCGGCTTGATCGATGCGCGCGCTGTTGCCGGCGAGATCGCCGACGATGCTGTTGATCTGGGCTAGGGCTACGATGACTGGCATTGCGACTGAACTTCCTTGCGCTTCAATGAGGCCGACTCTGGACAACCGCGATTATCGCACGCGCATCATTTCCTCTCTGGCCGAGATCGGCCAGCCTGCCTGGGATGGCCTGCTGGCTTCGCAGGAGGGCGCGAACCCCTTTCTCTCCTACGCTTTCCTGCATGCGCTGCATGAATCGGGCAGTGCTGCGGACGACACCGGCTGGCAGCCGCAATACTTGACACTCTGGCGTGGCGACGCGCTGGCGGCCGCACTGCCGATGTATGCCAAGTTCCATTCGTACGGCGAGTATGTGTTCGACTGGGCCTGGGCCGATGCGTATCGGCGCAACGGGCTGGACTATTACCCGAAGCTGCTGTCGGCCATCCCGTTCACGCCGGTCACCGGGCCGCGGCTGATTGCGGTCGACGCCGACGCACGCGCCGCACTGGTGAAGGCGCTGCAGGGCGTGCAGCAGGCCAGCGGCCTGTCATCCACCCACCTGCTCTACCCGACCGGATCCGAAGCTGCCCTGCTGGAAGAAGCCGGCTTCCTGCTGCGCAAGGGCGTGCAGTTCCACTGGCAGAACGAGGGCTACGACGGCTTCGAGCAGTTCCTTTCAACGCTCGAGCAGAAAAAGCGCAAGAACATCCGCGCCGAGCGGCGCAAGGTGGCCGAGGCCGGCATCACGATGCGGCGGCTGCGGGGCCGGGACGCGACCGAAGCGGACTGGCGCTTCTTCAAGCGCTGCTACGACCGCACCTACAGCGGACACTATTCGACGCCCTACCTGAACCTCGATTTTTTCCTGCGCATCGGCGAGACGATGCCGGACAACCTCCTGCTCGTCATTGCCGAGCGCGCCGGCCGGCCGGTGGCGTCATCGCTCTTGGTGCATGACCGCGATGCGCTGTACGGCCGCTACTGGGGCTGCATCGAACAGCATCCCTGCCTGCATTTCGAGACCGCGTATTACCAGCCGCTAGAATTCTGCATCGAGCAGCGCATTGCCGCATTCGAGGGCGGCGCGCAGGGAGAACACAAGATGGCGCGTGGCTTCCTGCCGCAGCAGACATGGTCGGCGCACTGGCTGGCGCATGCCGGATTCGCGGATGCAGTGGAGCGCTTCCTTGCGCAGGAGGGCAAGGGGGTTGAAGCGTATGTGGGGGAACTGAACGAGCGGAGTCCGTTCAAGTGAAGTTGCGCGGACGGCCCGGCGGGGAGTAGCTCGGGCGATGGCCCCTGGATCCCGGCGGGGGCCGGGACGACGATCTTGAGCGCGGCGCCCGGTAAATCGTCATCCCGGCGCAAGCCGGGGTCCAGGGTTTTTGTTGGGAAGTCGACGGCTTGAAAGCTTCGCCGCCGACGACAAGCCCCTTACTTTTCCAGCTTCTTGTACGCCTCGACGCCGGCCAGGATTTCCTGCGCGGCGTCTTCCGGGCCGTACCAGCCGTCGACCTTCACCCACTTGCCCGGCTCGAGATCCTTGTAATGCTCGAAGAAGTGCTGGATCTGCTGCAGGCGCAGGTCGTTCAGGTCTTCCGGCTTCTGCCAGTGGGTATAGATCGGCAGCACCTTGTCGACCGGTACCGCGAGCACTTTGGCATCGCCGCCGGATTCGTCGGTCATCTTCAGCACGCCGATCGGGCGGCAGCGCACGACGACGCCCGGGATCAGCGGGAACGGGGTGATGACCAAAACGTCAACCGGGTCGCCATCGTCGGCGATGGTCTGCGGCACGTAGCCATAGTTGCACGGGTAGTGCATGGACGTGCCCATGAAGCGGTCCACGAACAGCGCACCAGTCTCCTTGTCGACTTCGTACTTGATCGGGTCGGCATTCATCGGGATTTCGATAATGACGTTGAAGTCTTTCGGCAGGTCGCGGCCGGGGGAGACGTTGTTCAGGCTCATCGTGTTCCTCTGGAAAGGTTGGAAATCAAAACCCGTGATTATAGCGGGGGGATCCTTTCCTCCCGCTTACGGGCCGCACGCCGGCGGCTATGGAGACGCTAGCTGCGGGCGGCGGCAGGCTGGGTGGTCAGTGCGCACAGCCTGAAATGGGTAGCTGCGGCTTCGGGCTGGCTGAGGGCTTCGTACATCTGGGCCAGCAGGAAATGGGCTTCCTGCAGGGTGGCACGTTCGCTGCCGCCGAGCACCGACTGCTCGAGATGGCGCTGCGCCTTGCCCCACAGTTTCTGCTTCAGGCACAGCGCGCCGAGCGTCAGTGCCAGTTCGGCATCGTTGGGCCGCTCGCGCAGCCAGTGCTCGCAACGCTCGATCTGCAGCAGCAGCGTGGCCGAGCCCTCGGGCGCCGCGCAATGGCG
>JAIXTG010000253.1 GCA_027484285.1 Oxalobacteraceae bacterium
ACGGCCAGATTGAAACCCGCTCGCCGTTCGACGGCATCACCCGCAGCTACACTTTCCTGCACTTGGAGCAGGCACCGCTGACCGTGGTCTTCGGCGAAACGGTCGCCGAGCAGATGGGCGACTGGCGCAAGCGCACCTACCTGCGGGTCGGTTACCTGGTGATCGTGCTGTCCATCCTTGCGGCTGCCGTTGCCTATATCGACCTGCTGATCCGGCGCAGCCAGTCGGCCCGCGCCGCATTGAGCGAGGCACTGGCCAAGGCCAACAGTCTCGAGTTCGCGCTCCACCAGCATGCAATGATCAGCCGCACGGACGTCAATGACCGGATCGTCGGCGCCAACGATAAATTCTGCACGACCACGGGCTACGGGCTCGACGAGCTGCTCGGGAACACCCACCGCATCATCAGTTCCGGCGAACACCCGCCGGAATTTTTTGCCGATCTCCACAGGACCGTCCGTGCCGGCGAGGTGTGGACTGGAGATATCTGCAACAAGACGAAGCAGGGCGACTTTATCTGGTCGCGCAGCACCATCGTCCCGTTCAGGAATGCTGCCGGGAAGGTGTACGAGTATGTCGCCGTGCGTACCGACATCAGCGAGCTGAAATTCATGCAGCGCCAGATCGAGATCGCCAACGAGTCGATCCGTGCCAGCTTCGACTTGCTGTATGCCACCGTCAACAGCAGTGCGTCCGGCATCGTCACCACCAATAACGAGGGCGTGATCGTCCTGATGAATGCCGCTGCCGAGGAAATGCTGGGCTACAGCCAGCACGATGCCGAAGGCTCGCTGTCGCTGCTGGAGCTGCATGACCCCGGCCAGGTGAGCGGTGCGATCCTGGCTGCCGAAGGCAAGGTCCCGGCCGACCTGAACGAGGTTACCTATGAAGCGCTGGCGGCGGCAGTGGCCGCCTCGCCGGAACGCGAGTGGACTTACCGGACGAGCTCGGGCGCTGAGCTGCCGATCTCGCTCAATATCGCGCCGCTCACGGACCATCGCGGTGAGCTGCACGGCTATGTCACCAGCTTCAATGACCTGACGCGCCTGAAACAGCTGGAGGTCATGAAGTCGGACTTCGTGTCGATGGTGTCGCATGAGCTGCGAACGCCGCTCACCTCGATCAAGGGTGCGCTGACCCTGCTGGACAAGATGGCCGGCGCCTCACTGCCGGACAACCAGCGCAAGCTGCTCAACATCGGCGTTCACAATTGCGAGGCACTGGTCAATCTCGTTTCCGACATCCTCGATTTCGAGAAAATCTCCCGCAATGCGATGACCTATGACATGCAAGTGCATGATGCACGCACGCTGGTCGCGAAGGCGGTCGCCGATACCCAGCCCTATGCAGCGCAGTTCAATGTCAGCTACTGGATCGACGACAGCGAGGGCGAGATGCCGGTACAGGCCGATCCGCATCGCTTCGAGCAGGTGATGCGCAACCTGCTGTCGAATGCCGCGAAGTTTTCGCACGCCGGCAGCGAAGTGCTGGTGTCGGTGCATGCGGAGCGCGGGATCGTCACGATTTCGGTGGCCGACAGCGGTGTCGGCATTCCGGCGGAATTCCAGTCGCGGGTCTTCCAGCGCTTCAGCCAGGTCAACCATGCGGACCGGCCCACCAAGGTGAAAGGCACCGGCCTCGGGCTGGCGATCGCCAAGATGATGATCGAGGCGCATGGCGGCACCATCGGTTTTCATTCGACCGAAGGGCTCGGAACCACCTTCTTCATCAAGCTTCCGCTGCGGCTCGACCAGTTGGCCAGCTTGCCGGACGGGTCGCTCGACGCCTGACCGGCTGCCAAGCTGCGCACCTTGGCCGGAATGCTGCAAATTTTGCCCGCTGTTCCCCGGCATGGGAGCGAGGTCCCAACCATAGAATCTTTCAAGTATTCGCTGTCGGCAGCGTGCAGGTACTCACAGTCCATTGAACGGGAGGAAACATGTCGGTCGCAGTAAGGAATCACGTGAATGTCGCTGGCAAAGGCCGGCGCAGCATGGTGCTGATGCACGGTTTTGGTTGCGACCAGAACGTCTGGCGGCAGGTGGCGCCGGGCTTCCTCGACGACTGGCAGGTGGTGATGTTCGATCATGTCGGCGCCGGCGAGTCCGACCTGTCGCAATACGACCCGGTCAAGTACGCATCACTGCAGGGCTATGCGGACGACCTGATCGATGTCGTGACCGAACTGACGCTGGAGCAGCCGGTAGTGGTGGGGCACTCGGTCAGCGCCATGATCGCGGTGCTGGCGGCCATCAAGGCGCCCGCGCTGTTCTCGAAGCTGGTGCTGATCGGTCCGTCGCCGTGTTTCCTGAACGATGGCGACTATCCGGGCGGCTTCGAGCGCAAGGACATCGAGGACCTGCTGGAGGCCATGGACAACAATTTCTTCGGCTGGTCGGAAATGATTACGCCGCTGATCATGGGCAATCCGGACCGGCCGGCACTGGCCGGCGAACTCAAGGAAAGCTTTTGCCGCACCGATCCTGCCATCGCGCGCCAGTTTGCGCGGGTCGCTTTCCTCGCGGACTCGCGCCCGGTGCTGGGCAGGGTGAGGATT
Organism: Oxalobacteraceae bacterium; assembly: GCA_027484285.1. Classification (GTDB taxonomy): domain Bacteria; phylum Pseudomonadota; class Gammaproteobacteria; order Burkholderiales; family Burkholderiaceae_D; genus Pernthalerella. Next base: position 2,558 of record JAIXTG010000253.1, read on the forward strand.
CCGTCGCTGATCATGCAATGTTCGGCCGATGCGCTGGCGCCGCTGGCGGTGGGCGAATACCTGCACCGGCAGCTGCAAGGCAGCACACTGTCGGTGATGAAGGCCACCGGGCATTGCCCGCACCTGTCGGCGCCGGAGGAGACGGTGTCCGTTATCCGGGACTGGCTGCAGGCCTGAGCCGGCCCGGCTGTGCAGATTGCCGGGCAGGGCGCGTCAGCGCTTCACAGGTAGGCGGCAATCTTGCGCAGGATCGTCTGCGCATCGCTCGGCTTGACAATGAAATCCGATACGCCGAGCCGGCGCACGCGCTGCACCATGTCCGCCCGGCTGTGGCCGGTGAGCATGATGACCGGGACCGACGCCAGCTGCGGCATGCTGCGGATCCGCTCGAGCAGGCTGAGCCCATCCTGGCCTGGCATCTGGTAGTCCAGCAGTATCAGCGCCGGCTCATTGTTGGTCAGCCATTGAATCGCTTCACCGGCGTCGGCGGCAGCGATGACGCGCTGTTTCAGCGCCACCACCAGTGCCTTGAGCAGCGACTGGACATCCGGATCGTCATCGATCACCAGCACCGGCGCGTCGCCCACCCGGCTGCGGGCGCGGTGGTGCGCGTTGCGCACCGAGGCCAGCAGCTTTGCTGCGCGGCTGTCCGAACCGGCAGACTGCAGTTCCTGCTGCATCTCGCCGTCGAAATCCATGAAGGCCTGCCACAGCTGGGCAATCGCGTCGGTGCGCCGCAGTTCGACGGCGCGCTGCTGCCGGAGCGCGATCAGGCGCTCGGTGACGGTGGACAGCCGGTCGATGTCGTCCTTCAGGTGGGGAACGATCAGGTAGTCGTCGGCCAGGCCTTCGGTGCACAGCGCCGCGGCAGCATTCGCTTCATTCAGTTCGCACAGTGCGAGCGACGGGGTGCGCGGGCCGGGCAGGGCGGCGACTGCCTGCAGAGTGCGGCGGCAGACGCTGCGCGTGGTCGACGGGTCGGTCAGCCGGTAGGCAATCAGCGAAGGCTTCAGCGACTCAACCCAGGTCGCCACATTCTCCTCGCCGGAAGCCATCTGCACCGTAAAGCCGTCGCGCTCGAACAAGGCGACGGTGTCATGCAGCGTGGTGTCATGTTCGGCCAGTACCAGTACCGTCCGATGGGCTGCCTCCGCCATGCCTGCTCCGCTCTGTTGCCAATCAGGCGAGCATATATGGCCGCTCGTGGCGGGCTGTCGGAAGAATAGCGGGGCAATCCGGTACCTGATCCCCGGATGGTGGCGGGGCTTTTGCGCTACGCGGCTGCGTCCTGCAACGACGGCCCGCGCGGGATGCGGCGGCGGTCGACGCCGGCATAAGGGGAGCGGACCGTGCGCGACAGGCGGATGCCGAAAACCACCTCGCTGTGGATGTCCAGCACATTGACCGCAATGCAGGCATCGCGGCTGGAAAAACCGGCATCGAGCAGCACCTGGCGCGCGATCATCACGATTTCCTCGTAGGCGTGCTGCGTCACCTGCCGCGCCTCGAACGCGGCGCGCATCATTGAAAAATCATAGGTGGCGGCCGGTTTGCCGAGGGCGGCGGCCAGCAGTGCATAGCTGTGCTCGATTGCCTGCGGCAGTCCGCCGTCGCCGTAGCAGCGGCGGGTCGACGGGTTGGTCAGCAGCCGGGTACAGAAATCGATCACGACCGGCTTGAGCGCTGCGGCGCCGCCGTATTTGTCGAGCAGGTTCGGGATCGGGTCGGTCAGCGGCGGTATCACCGGGGCAGCAGCTGCAGTCATGCCGCTCATGACTTGAGTACCACGCGGTTGCGGCCAGCGGCCTTGGCTTCATACAGCGCCTGGTCGGCATGGTCGATCAACACTTCCATGCCGATATCCTCGGGCGGCAACACTGCGATGCCGATGCTGGTGGAGATCCCCCGCATGCTGTCCCCGAGGTTCCACGGTTGCGCCATGGCGTCGATGATCTTCTCCGCGATTTGCTCTGCCTGCGCCAATCCGGCCAGCCGCTCGAGCACAACGACAAACTCGTCGCCGGCCAGTCGTGCGGAAAAGTCGGTATGGCGGAGTGTCGCGCGCAGCCGGTTCGCGAATTCGACCAGCATGCCGTCGCCCGCCTCATGGCCGTAGGTATCGTTGACCTGCTTGAAGTGATCGATGTCCATGTAAAGCACAGCCAGCGGGTCGCCGTTGTGGCGGCTGCGGGCGATCGCCTGCGGCAGGTATTCGTGCAATGCGATGCGGTTCGGCAGCTGCGTCAGCGCGTCGGTGCGCGCGAACAGTTCGAGCCGGCTCTGCATGGTTTTCATCGCGCTGATGTCGAAGGACACGCCGCCCACTGCCGGATGGTCGCCCGGCACGATGAATTTATAGCTATGCCACCAGGTCGGATTGCCCTCGTCGTCGGTGGGGCCGGCCTCGGTCATCTCGATCGGCTGGCCGCGGTCGAGCACCCAGCGGTCGTTCGCCTGCAGCTGCTCGGCCACTTCGCCGGGCCACAGGTCGGCGTCAGTCTTGCCGATGATGTCGTCGGCAGCGAGATTGAAGCGGTCGAGCAGGCGCCGGTTCACATACTCGTAGCGGCCGCCGCCATCTTTGATGAAAGCCAGCGTCGGGCTGTTGTCCATGAAGGCGCGGAACTTGGCCTGCTCGGCTTCCAGCTTGTCGACTTCCATCGCCAGCACCAGCCGCGGCGTGACTGCCTTTGCCACGTTCTGCAGCGCATTCAGCTGGCGCGGCGACAGCGTGCGCGGCACGGTGTCCTGCACGCACAGCGTGCCGATGGCATAGCCGTCGGGCGACATCAGCGGGACGCCGGCGTAGAAGCGGAAATTGTGGTCGACGCCAAGGTGCCGCAAGTGCACGAAGCGCGGGTCGGTCAGCAGGTCATCGATTACGGTCACCGCGTCCGCTTGGGAAATGGTGTAGGCGCACAGGGTGTCGAAGCGGGGCGCGAAGCGCGGCGCGACATTCGATCCGGCCACCACATGCTGGGTGTCGAAATCCAGGAACGAAATGAAAGCCATCGGCGTGTCCGCCACGCAGGCAGCCAGTTCCGCCAGCTGCTGCAGGGCCTCGGCCGGATAGTTCTTCAGCACCCGCATTGCCAGCAGGGCGCGCAGGCGGCCGGCTTCGTCGGTCGGCCAGGGGCCGAGGTGGCAGGCGGTGCTGCGCAGTTCGGCAAGTATGTTGTCCACGTCGCTCATCGCGGGCTCCCCAGATACGCGATTTGCTGTTGCCGAAACGGTTGCGCCGGCCCTGTCAGGGCTGACCCGGTGAAGGGTTGCCGTGCGCAGGCCGGTGCGGGCGACAAAAACAGGCAAGCATGCGCTTCTGTTCAATAAAATGTTTACTTAAAGAAATTTTGCCCATTATCTTCAGACTAGTCAGTCACTTCTTGCAATCTTTTTTATCGGGTCGATAGCCATAGGCTATGGTCAGATATGAAAGCATAGCAAGCGAGGAAGGCGCAAGGGTTGTCGCCCGACGACTAGGCTTGGGGAAATGCCCGCAGCGGACGAGAAGACGGTGCCGTGGGAGGCGGCAGCGAGTGGAGGAGGGAGGGGGGCTTACAGCGGCAGGGCAGTTTCCATGCAGGCATGCGGCAGTTCAATGAAGAACGTGCTGCCGGCGCCAACCGTGCTGTCGAAGCCGATGTGTCCGCCGTGCTGCTCGACGATCGCCTTGCAGATCGCGAGCCCCAGTCCGGATCCGGACTGTCCGCGCACGTTCTGTGCCCCGGCCTGGGAGAACCGCTGGAAGATCCGCGGGCGGAAGGCATCCGGTATGCCGGCGCCCTGGTCGATTACGGACAGCCGCACGCGCGACCCGAAGCGTTCGATCCGCGCCACTACCTGCGAGCCCCGCGGCGAGAATTTGATCGCGTTCGACAGCAGGTTCACCATCACTTGGGTGATGCGACCGTTGTCCATCCGGCACACGGTGTCGGCATCCGTTGCCTGCGCATCGAGGCGGAGGCTGACACCAAGGGATTCTGCATAGGTTTGCATCGTCAGCAGCGCATAACGCACCCACGGCGCAGCCTGCTGCACTTTCCTGTCCATCCCGAGCTGGCCATGGGCCATTTTTTCGAGATCCAGGATGTCGTCGACCATCTGCGACAGGCGCGTGCAGTTCTGGTCGGCGATGTCGAGCAGCCGCCCGCGCGCTGCGTGCTGTGCCTCAGGCATCGTTGCCAGCAGGCGGACCGCGCCCCGGATCGAGGTGAGCGGCGTACGCAGTTCGTGCGACACCGTCGCGACGAAGGCCGACTTCATTGCGTCCAGCTCGTGCTGTGCGGTCACGTCCCGGATGATCAGCGTGAAACAGGAACGGCCCTTGATATCGGTGCGGCCCAGCCGGATGTCGGCTCGAAAGCTGCTGCCGTCGCCAGACACCAGTTCCAGCCCGGGCGGCAGTACCAGGTGCAATTGATGCGTGGCCATCAGGCTGCGGATGCCATCCATTAGCTGGTCGATCGCCGGCGCTGGCAAGAGCACGGCCAGCGAATTCCCGCGCATCTCGCTGTCGCTGCGACCGAACATCTGCGCGGCGGCGAGGTTGAAAGTATGGATTGTCAGCTTCTCGTCGACTGCGATGATGGCATCGGCCGCGCTGTCGAGCACCACGCGCAGCCGGCGCGCGGAGATCTCCGCAAGATCGTTCGCCGCTTCCAGCTCCCTCAGGTTCAGCTCGCGCTCGGCCCAGGCCCCGAGATCGGCCAGCAGCAGCAGGTCATCGGCCGACATCTGTCGCGGCTGGTAGTCGATCAGGCACAGGGTTCCCAGCGCGCGGCCATTGCGGGATTTGAGCGGGATGCCGGCATAAAAGCGCAGGTGCAGCTCGCCGGCGACGAGCGGATTGTCCGCGAAGCGCTCGTCCGCGCTGGCGTCGGGAATCACGAACGGGCGATCGGCATGGATCGCATGCCCGCAGAAAGAGATATTGCGCGGCGTCTCGGTGGCGCACAGCCCGGAGTGCGACTTGAACCACTGGCGCTCGCTGTCGACCAGCGAGACCAGCGCCGTCGGCACGCCGAACAGCCGCTGCGCCGCCTGCGTGATGCGGTCGAAGCGCGGCTCGGGCGGGGTGTCGAGCACGGACAGTTCGTGCAGGTCCGCCAGTCGTAGAACTTCGTCTGCAGGTATGGGTGCGTCGAGCATGATGGATGTCCGGAATTGCGCTTCGCTTGCAGGCAAGTGCTTGGTTACAGCAATCATTGGCGCAGCTCCGGCTGCCCTGGCCCATTGACGAATGCGCGGGTCAAATATTCACCCCGATGGGCGGCAGGGTAGCTCGGCGGGCGCCCGCCGAGGCGCGGAGCAGCAGGGGAAAAGCCCTGCTGTTCCTGCGATCTGGCGCGCCGCCTTGCGGGCAAGCTGTGACGAACTGACAAGAACCTGCGAGGTGGCGCCGAGGCGCCGTTACCTGCGATGCCCTGGAATTCTCCTTGAGCCAACTTCTGACGCTGCCCGGCTGGGCCCGGCGCAGGCCCCATTTTTTCCTGTTGCTCTGGATGGGCATCTCGGTGGTCTCGGTCATTGGCATGGGCGGTTACTACCTGCTGAATGAGCGCCAGCGGCTGGTGGAGCGTTCCGAGGCGCTGGCCGAAAACTACGCCGGCACGATCGCACGCCGTATTGAAGCTTCGGTTGCCAAGGTCGATGTGCTGCTGAGCCTGGTCGCGAAAGACCGGGCCTTGCGCGATGCCCCCGGCCGCACGCAGGCGCTGGGCCAGCTGTTCGAGCAGGCAATGGAAAACCATCCCGAACTCATGTCCGTGATGGTGATTGATGCCGATGGTTCCCTCACCGACTATTCGCGTCCCCAGCCGGAGGGGGCTGTCCGTTTCAGTGACCGCGACTATTTTCGCTACCACCAGACCCACACCGGCCAGCAGCTGCATATCAGCGCGCCGATCAGAAACCGCTTCAACGGCCGCATGACGGTACCGCTGACCATGCGGCTCGAGGACAGGCACGGCGCATTCGCGGGCGTTGCCTTCATCGGGCTGTCGGTCGACTATTTCGACCAGGAGTTTGCGCGGATCAGCCTCGGCCGGCAGCCGACGATTGCCGTCAGCGACCGCGATGGAACCATCCTGTTCCGGCACCCGGCGGTCGACGGCGCGATCGGCAGCAACATCGGCCACTGGCAGGTATTCAGCGAATTCGTGCTCAAGGCCGAGCATGGCGTCAGCGAAAGCATCTGCCCGGTTGACCAGATAACGCGGGTTCATGCGTTCCGGCACCTGCAGCGTTATCCGCTGATCACGTTCTCCGGGATTGCCATGAGCGAAATAGACGCCCAGTGGCGAGAATCGCTGAAGGTGAAAGTGCCGCTGCTGCTGGCGATACTGCTGGTGCTGGTCGGCTCCGGATGGCTCATGTACCGGCAGCTGCTGCACGATGCGCGGGTACGCCTGCGCCTCAAGGCCTCGCTGCGGCGTGCCAGCGAGGCGAACGAGCGCGCACGAACGCTGAACGAGGCGCTGCAGAAATCCGGCGACTTCCAGCAGGCGGTGCTGCACAGTACCGGCTGCGGCATCATCGCCACTGATGTCCGCGGTGAGGTGCTGTTCATGAACAAGGCCTCGACCAAGATCCTCGGCTTCACCGCGGACGAGGTGGTCCGCAAAATGAGTCCGCTGGTATTCCACCGTACCGAGGATGTGCGCGAGGCGCTGCAGCGCATACGCATCGGCGACACGCCTTACCTGCTGATGGTCGCCCACATCAATGCGCACCCGGGGCGCGAATGGCAGTTCATCCGCAAGGACGGCACGTCGGTCGCCGTCTCGCTGAGCATCACGGCGCTGAAGGCACGCGACGGGCTGCTCGACGGCTATGTGACCATCTTCCATGACCTGACGGAACTGAACCGGCTCGAAGGCCTGAAGTCGGATTTCGTGTCGGTGGTGTCGCATGAACTGCGCACCCCAGTGACGGCTATCCGCGGCGCGCTGTCGCTCCACCAGGCCGCCGCCGGCAGCGAACTCGCGCCGTCGCAGCAGCGGCTGCTGTCGATCGCCATCGATAACTGCGACAAGCTGGTGCGGATCGTGTCCGACATCCTGGATATCGACAAGCTTGCCAGCAACAAGCTGAGGCTCAATCGCAGCATCGAATCGGTGGGCGAGCTGATCAGGCTGGCGATCACCCAGACCCAGCCGTTCGCGACCCAGTATGGCGTCACGTTCCGGATGGCCGGGGATCCCGACCCGCTGCAGCTGTCGCTCGATGCCGACCGCTTCAACCAGATCATGGTCAACCTGCTGTCGAACGCGGCCAAATTCTCGCACCCGAATTCGGAGGTGACGGTCAGCGCGCGCGAAGAGCTGGGCTATGCAGTCGTCCGCGTCGCGGATTACGGGATCGGCATACCGGAGTCCTTCCAGCCACATATTTTCGAGCGCTTCTCCCAGTACAGTGCCGCGCTGACGCGCAAGAGCGGCGGTACCGGCCTCGGGCTGGCCATCACGAAAATGCTGGTCGACGCGCACGGGGGCACGATCGGCTTTCATTCGGAGCAGGGCATGGGCACCACTTTCACGCTCAGCTTCCCGCTGGGCGCGGGCAGGCGGGGCAGCGAGCATCAGGTGCAGTCCGGCGAAGCCTGAGCCTTTGCCGCCACCCAGTCGGCCAGCTGGCCTGCATTCAGCGGCCGGCTGAGCAGATAGCCCTGCAGTTCGGTGCAGCCGAGCGTGGTCACCGCATCGCGCATCGCGTCGGTCTCGATGCCTTCGGCGACGATGTCGAGCGACAGGCGGCGGCCGATTGTGATGATCGCCTCGGTGATCGCGCGCGACTCGGGCCGGTCGGCCAGCTGCCACACGAAGGACTTGTCGATTTTTATCTTGTCGATCGGCAGCCGCGACAGGTAGGACAGGCTGGAGAAGCCGGTACCGAAATCATCGAGCGAAATGCGGATGCCGGCGCTGCGCAGCCTCGTCAGCATGCCGATGGCGCGCTCTAGGTCTTCCATCATGGCCGACTCGGTGACCTCGACCTGCAGCGCCGCGCCGGGCAGCCCGTATTTCTGCAGCTTGTCCAGCAGCCGGTCAGGGAAGTCGCGCTGCCGCAGCTGCAGCGCCGATACATTCACCGCCACCGGTATCGCCGGCAGTCCCGCCGCCTGCCACGCGAGGTGCTGGCGGCACGCCTCGTCAATGACCCACTCGCCGATGGCGACGATTTGCCCGATGGCTTCGGCCGCCGGAATGAACTGGTCCGGACCGACGCCGCCCGCCGGCCAGCGCAGCAGCGCCTCGACCGACTTCAGCTGGCCGCTGCCGGCATCCACCAGCGGCTGGAATGCCAGCCTGAATTCACCACGCGCCAGCGCGCCGCGCAACTGCTGCTGCAGCTGGATCTGGGCATGCACCTTGTCCGACAGCTGGGCCGCAAAGAATTGCCACTGGTTCTTGCCGCTTTCCTTGGCGAGATACATCGCATTGTCGGCGGCATTCACCAGCGACTGCAGGTCGGCGCCGTCGCGCGGGAAGAGGCTGATGCCGATCGACGCCGAGATATCGACGGTGGTCGTGCCGAGCGTGAACGATTTTGTCATCGCCTCATTGATGCGCTGGGCGATCTGGGCCGCCTCGGCCTGCTGCTCGAGATGGGGCAGCACCACCAGGAATTCATCGCCGCCGATGCGGAACGCCAGGTCGCTCTTGCGTACGCAGTGCTCAATGCGGTGGGCTGCCTCGACCAGCAGGCTGTCGCCGGCCTGGTGCCCGTGCAGGTCGTTGATGGCCTTGAAGCGATCGAGGTCGATGAACAGCACGGCGGCCTCGTGCCCGCGCCGGCGTGCCGGCTCGAACACATGGTCGGAATACTCGAACAGCAGGGTTCGGTTCGGCAGCCCGGTCAGCTGGTCGTGCAGGGCGGCCCGCACCGCCTGTTCCTCGGCGCGCTTGCGGTCGGTGAAGTCGTGCGTGATGCCCATCACCTCGCCGACCTCGCCGTCGGAGCGGCGCAGCGGCACACAGGTGATTTGCAGGTGCCGCGTACCCGGGGCGAGCTCGACCTGGAGTTCGGTGGTTTGCACCTTGCCTTCGTCGAATGCCGCACGCAGCAGCGGCTGCCATGGCGCGATCAGGTCGGCCGGGAAGATTTCGTCCTCGCGGCGCCCGAGGAATGCATCCACGGTGAGGCCGGTGGTGCGCATGGTGGCCGGGTTGATGTACTGGATGCGCAGCTCGCGGTCGTAGATCACGACCACGTCCGGGATGTTGTCGAAGGCGGTCTGGAAACGCGTGGCCGCCCCCCGCAGTTCATCCTCGAGTGCCTTGCGGCGCGTGATGTCGAGCGTAGTGCCGACCATGCGCACTGCGCCGATTTCCTGGTCATAGAACGTCTCGCCGGTGGCCTCGAGCCAGCGCAGCTGGCCGTCGGTTTCGCCGATGGTCCGGTATTCCTCGTGGAAGCGCAGTTCCGGCTCGGCCATGCTGGCGGCGATCGCCTGCGTGACCCGTGGTGCATCGGCCGGATGGATCAGCCCCAGCAAGCGGTCGATGGTGAGTCTGTCGCCCGAGGGTATGCCGAAGTGCCGGTGGATGCCGTCCGACCAGTAGTTTCGCTGGTCGGTCGGCCCGTAATAGTCGAACAGCCCGAGCTGCGTGGCATCCATCGCGATCAGCAGCCGGCGCTGGCTCTGCGCCAGCGCTTCAATGGCTGCCCGGCGGTCGCTGATGTTCTCGACCACCGACACGAAAAATGCCGGCTGGCCGGCGGCGTCGCGCACGACGGTGGCGTTCAGTCGCGCCCACACGGTCGAGCCGTCTTTGCGCAGGTAGCGCTTTTCCAGCCGGTAGTTGGGTATATCGCCAGCCACCAGCTGCCGCACCAGCGCCAGGTCAACGTCCAGGTCGGCGGGGTGGGTGATCGCCTGGAAGCTCAGTGTCAGCAGTTCTTCGCGCGGGTAGCCGACGATGTCGCACAGCGCCTGGTTCACCTGCAGCCACGAACCGTCGGGGGCGAGCAGCGCCATGCCGATGGACGCGTGTTCGAAACTGGCCGAGAAATCCTGCTGTTGCAGGCTCAGCCGCTCTACCGCGGGTGTTGACTGCTGCTGCCCGCTGCTGGATACCGCAGCCAGCGTGGGGGAGGATGCCACTGAAAAATACCGGCGCCTGTTGGTGGCGTCTTGTGTGCCCATGTAACTCCAATCAACCGTATAGCTGGATGAACTTGCGGGTCGCTGCCCCGAGCGCCTGGCCGGGGCGGGCTCGCCGTGGACGCGGGCAAAGTCATTTACCGTTGTTTCCCAAGCTTGGATGCAACATTAGCAAGTTTGTCCGGCGACCGAACGTCCGCTGAGCGAGCCTATTGATACATGTCAACTCTTCAATGCCCATCATTGACGAAAGGCTCTGGACTTCTTCCATGGAAAAACGGCGGGAAGTCGGCTTTGCTTAACGGACAACGGCGGCAGGGCGATCAAGTGCTGGAATGCGGCGGTATTCCGCAGACTGGAAATCCGGCGTGGCGCTACCCTCGGATGATCTTGTCACCGGGTCGCGTGACCCCGCCCATGGAACCCATGAAGAGTTTTCCCGAACTGCAATCCGTCCTGTTCGTCGAGGATGATCCGGACACCCAGGCCGCCGTGCGCTTTGCACTGCAAGAGCTGCACCAGCTGCACCTGCGCATCTGCAGCACCGCGCGCGAGGCACTGCATGCCGCGACCGATTTCCCGGCCAGCGTGCTGCTGCTCGACGTGATGATGCCCGAGATCGACGGCGCCTCTCTGCTTGCCGGGCTGCGGCAGAGCGACATTCACCGCTCGACACCGGCAATCTTCCTGACCTCGCTGGTGGATGCGGAAGACCTGCGCTACTACCGCTCGCTGGGCGTGGCCGGCGTGATTAGCAAGCCTTTCGATCCGCTCACACTGGGCGAGCGGATAGTCGCGATCCTGCGCGACTCGCAGTGTACGGACAGTGCACCGCCGCCGATGGACAGCGAGCTCGGCGCTCTGCAGCGCGTGTTCGAACGTGAGCTGCCGCAGCGGCTGATGAAAATCCGCGATGTGCTCGAGCACTGCCGCAACGGCTCGATGAGCCGGCCTGACTGCGCGCACCTGTGGGAACTGATCGAGGACCTGCGCAATACCGCCAGCACTTACGGGCACCACGCGATCGCACGCAACGTGCAGCGTGCCGAGCAGGCGGCGGCAGCCCTGGTGCTGTCGCCTGCGCGCAATGCAAGCGATTTTTCGAAGATCGAGCGGGAACTGCAGAGCTGGAGTTTCTGACCGGCGCGCCGGGCTGCGGCGGCGGCGTCGCGTGCCGCTCAGCCCGTCGGGCCTTTCTGCCATGCGCCGCTGCGCTTCATGACGCCCCAGGTGGAGCGGGTGTTGAATGCCCACCGGTACAGTCCCACCAGCCGCCACCAGGAATTCAGCTGGCGGTAGCCGAAGTTCTCGATCACTGCGACCGCCAGCAGCTTGCCCAATTGTCCCCGCTCCGGATACATGTGGAAGGACATTTCCTCCAGCAGCAGGCCTGATACCGACAGCATGATGCCGAGCCCGAGCGCGACGAACATGAAACTCGCGAAGGCCGTCCACGAAATGCCGCCGGACAGGAAAGCAATCGTCATGAAGGCATAGCCGGCCAGCTCCAGCAGCGGGCCCAGCCATTCGAACATGGCCATGAACGGCAGGGCGACCCAGCCCGGCACGCCGGCATTCGGCAGCAATGCCAGCCGCCAGTTTGCGGCCAGGCTTTCCGACAGTCCGCGCTGCCAGCGTATGCGCTGGTTGCGCAGTGTGGCGAGGTCTTCCGGCGCTTCGGTCCAGCACACCGGGTCTGGCAGGAACTCGATCCGGTAGGCTTCGCGGCGCTGGCGCAGCTCGCGGTGCAGGCGCACGATCAGTTCCATGTCTTCGCCAATGGTGTTGGCGCGGTAGCCGCCGACCGATACCACCGTCTCCTTGCGGAACAGGCCGAACGCGCCCGAGATGATCAGCATGCCCGAGATCGCCGACCATCCGAGGCGGCCGAACAGGAAGGCGCGCAGGTACTCGACCACCTGGAACAGCGGGAGCAGCCGGCCCGGCAGGCCGACTTTGGTCAGGTAGCCGCCGTCGATCACGCAGCCATTCGCCACGCGCACGGTGCCGCCGGTGGCGACCACGCGCGCATCGCGCAGGAAAGGCTTGACCACGCGCTGCAGGCTGTCGCGCTCGAGCACCGAGTCGGCATCGATACCGCAGAACAGCGGATAGCGGGCTGCATTGATGCCGGTGTTCAGCGCGTCCGCCTTGCCGCCGTTGACCTTGTCGATCACTTTCAGCTGCGGATACCGCTTCGAGCGCCAGACCGAGCGGACCGCGCCGGTCCGGATCTGCGCGAAATAGGCTTCGGGGAAGGGCTCGAGCTCGAACTCGGCGCACAGCGCATCGAGCGTACCGTCCTTCGAGCCGTCATTCACCACCACGACTTCATATTCCGGATACGACAGTTGCAGCAGCGAGCGCACCGATCCGCAGATCGTTGCCTCTTCGTTGTAGGCGGGCACGAGAATGCTGATCGGCAGTTCGTGGCCGGAGAAGACTTGCGGCAGCTGGTCGAGGATGAGCTCGGCCTGCCGCCGGTTCAGCGCCAGCAGCGCTAGCAGGTTGAGCCCGAGGTAGCCGGCATTCAGCAGCAGGAAATAGGTCAGGAAAAACAGGTTCGCGTAGGCGATCATGGCAGTCGGTCAGGCGGCAGCCAGTCGTTCTTCGGCCAGCACATGCTCGGCCATGTTCCGGCCGTAGCGGTCGTCGCATTCGTCCGCGACGCGGCGCAGTGCGGCAAGGCCGCCGCCGGGCAGGGAGACGATGGCATGGGCGGCCGCATTGCGCACGCGCCAGCTGGGGTCGCCGAGCATGGCGGCCATGGTGGCGAGGTCGCCCGCGTCGCCCAGGCGCACGAGCGCCTCGACTGCAGCAGCCCGCACCCGGTTGTCGGCATGAACGAGGCAAGCCCGTACATCCGGCAGCAGCGTCGCCTGGTCGACCAGGGGCAGCGATTCGGCCAGCAATGCCGCAGGAGACTGGGACAGCAGGCGCTGCTGCAGCGGCAGTTCGATGGGGATGCGCAGGCCCTTGGCCAGTTGCAGCGAACGCCGCCGCTCATGTTCGTGCGGGCTGTCGAAAGCGGCCAATAGTGGTCCGGCAATCCAGGGACTGCTGTCGCGCAGTCCGGGCAGCAGCTCGGTCACGGGCCAGTCGGCGCGCTGCACGCAGAGCGGAATCAGGGTGGCGGCGAGTTCCGGAGAGATGCGCAGCACCGCGTGCAGGGCCTGCAGCGACAGCACGCTGTCTCTGGCTTCGGCATGCAGCAGCAGCAGCTTGAGCGCCGGCTGCAGCCCGAGGTGGCCGGCGACCACCGTCGCCAGCAGTTTGTCGCTGCGGCTGCGGCTGGCGAGCATGCGCAGGGCCAGCGTGTCGCAATGCAGCCGGCGCGCAATCTCGGACAGCGCGGTACGCGCGTCACCGCGCAGCGAGGTCTGCAGGTAGACCCACAGTTTCAGGAAGGCGGCGTGCTCGTCTTTCTGCAGGGGCGGCAGGTCGTCGGGGGGAATGCCGAAGCTGGCCAGCGAGAGCAGCGGGTGCCAGCGTGCGATCACGGCCCTGGAAATGCGGGTCTCGCGCGCCTGGCGGCGGCGCACGCGGAGAATCTCGAGCCAGATCAGCGCGGTGGCCGCAATGGTCCATGCGCCGGCAAGCAGCGCTTCATTCGCGTCGACCTCAAAAGGCAACGACCACTCCCAGGCTGGCCCCGGTGCGCGTGTAGAAGTCGCCCTGTCGCGTCGAACCGACCGAGTAATCAATCGCCAGCGACGGTTTCAGCCAGTGGCGACCGGTCAGCACCACGGAATGCACATCGCTGACCAGCACCGTGCCGCCGATATTGGCCGGTTCGCGGCCGCTGGCGAGGATCAGGTTGATCCGGTCGCGCTCGCCGTAATAGCGGGACAGCCGTGCCGCCAGCGTCTGGGTGTTCTCGGAGAACGCGTTGCTGTTGTAGAGGTGCAGTGCTGCCCCCCAGTTGCCGAAATAGTGCTCGATGCCGGCCGACAGCTGGTTCACCGTTACCGCGTCGTAGCGGGTATGCCGGGCGCCGCCATGCACCAGCCAGCCGCGCGACAGTTCATATTGCAGTGCGCCGCCGAGCCCGGCACGCGGCAGGACCTTGTGGCTGGGGCTGGCATTGGCATCGACGCCGAAGCGCAGCCTTTCGGACAGCGCAGCACCGTAAAAGCCCTCGAGCTGGCGGTCCTCGAGGCCGAAGCGGCGGGTTGCATTGGCGCGCAGGCTGGCGATGCTGCCGCCGTCGGTTTTGTGCTCGACAAAGGCAGATTCATTGCGCCAGCTGGACGTGTTGTTGTCGAGCTTGTCATAGCCGGCATGGAAGCCGGCTTCGGTGCGGGCCTGCGCGGCCGGCGCCAGCGCGCAGGCAAATGCTGCCGCCAGCACGGCGGGGGGTGAAACGGAACGGGCCATCAGGCAGGGACTTTCATGAAGCGGCGCAGGCGCGCCAGCAGTTCGGTGGGCTGGAAAGGCTTGACGATGTAATCGTTGGCGCCGGCGTCGAATGCGCGAACGATGTCGCGCTCCATGCTCTTGGCGGTCAGCATGATCACCGGCACTGCCTGCCAGCCGGCCTTCGCGCGGATCTGCGCGATCAGTTCGAAGCCGTCGTGGTAGGGCAGCATGACGTCGAGCAGGATCAGCGCCGGCAGCGTCTCGGCCGAGTCGATCAGCGCGGCCGCGGCACGGCCGTCAGCTGCCATCCGGGTATCGAAGCCATGCCGCTCGAGCAGGAATTTCAGCAGCCCGCCGATGTGTTCGTCATCTTCAATAATGAGTACGGTATCCATAGGCATGCTCAGGCAACCTGGCGCCACGAAAGGATGAGTGCGCGCAGGCTTTCCAGCTGCTCGCGGCTGCATCCGGCGTCGCGCCATTGCGTGGCGGACTGCTCCGCGGTGCGCGCCTGTTCGCCGAGTTCGCCAAAGCCGAAAATGCCGGCGGCACCGGCCAGCGAGTGCAGGCCGGTCACCAGGGCTGCGTACGGGGTCGGGTTGCCCATGTCGGCGATGCAGGCATCGAGCGCTGCATCGATCCGGTCGAGCCGCTGCGGCAGCCCGGACGCAAACTGCTGTTTCAGCAAATCGAGCTGTGCAAGGAGTTCGGCATCAGGCTTCATCAGGCAGTCTCCGCAAGTTCGTTCCGGATCTGCTGTGCCAGCGTCAGCGGGTCGAAGGGCTTGGCAATCACGGTCAGCGCGCCCAGCGAGCGGTAGTGCTCGACCTCGCTGCGCTGCACCCGTGCGGTCATGAAAATCACCGGCGTCGTGCGAGCGTTCGGCTGCTCGCGCAGGTGGCCCAGCAGCGTCGGGCCGTCCATGCCGGGCATCATCACGTCCAGCAGCAGCACGTCGGGCGTGAAATTGCCGATGGCTGCCAGTGCTTCGTCGCCCGACGTGCAGGCGCACACGTCGAAGCCGCCGATGTCTTCCAGCGCAATGCGGGCAATGACCTGGATGTCGGGGTCGTCCTCGACGTACAGGACTTTCAGGGCGGCGTGAGAAGTTGGCATGTTTTTAAACCGGAATGAGTTGCAATTGTGCTGCCCGGGTCAGGACTTCCATCTATCGAGCAGCACGGAAAACCCCGCGCTTTTGCCATCCGAGAATTGTGATTCAAGACAGTCCGCAGCTTACCTAAATGTCATAAAAGCAATATTGCTAGTGGTCACTACATTGATGTACATCAACCACAGTTGCCGATCGTTAACGGCAGGGGCGATTCGGGATTTAGGGGGAAAATGCCGAGAAACAGGCATGGCCCACGGCTAGGCAGGCGAGGCCGTTGGCGGCAGCGGGGAACCGTGGGGAAGGAAAGGCCGGTCGAGCATGGCGCGGGCCAGGTCCAGCAGCAATTGCTGGTCGCGTACGGGCAGGTGTCGCGAGGCTCGCAGGAGTTGGTGGAGGGGAGCGGCATCCTGCGCTTGCGGCAACTGCTCGGCCGTCGCACCGAACCGCAGCCATGCCGGATCGACCCCCAGCAACTGCGCAAGCCTGACCATCCGCGCCTGAGAAGGAATGGCTTCGGCACAAAGCCATTTGCGAACCGCACAGCGGGTGACCCGCAATTCCGGCGCCTGCTGGTTGAACCACAGGGCAAAGGCTGTCGAGCCAGTCGGAATGCCGTTGCGGGCGGCAATCTCATGCAAGCGAAGGCTGAACCCCTGCGGACTTTCGGGCGCCATTGCATGCGGCCCTTCAGTATCTGGTTTGAAGTACGCGCTCATGACCGACCCGCGGGCCGTCGCCGGATGATTTCAGGTGGTTTGAGATGATCGCCGTGCGGGCAGCCAAGTCGCTGTAAATCCATAGGGCAATCTCCTCGGGATCTTGTTTTCCTTACATTAGTTGACGAAGGAGCAGGCCGATTGAGGGAATAGAGGCCGGATTGCAATCTATTTCCAAATAGAAAGTCTTGCAGGGGGGGCGAACGACGGGTGCCCATGGGAGCCGCGCGAATGCGCCGGGGAATCATGCTGGCCTGTGGGGGGAAGGCCGCACAAGCGGGCTTTGCCCGCTTCGACGGCAATAAAAAAAGCCGCGCGAGCGGCTTTTTTCCGGGGTGCAGCGCAGGTGGCGCATGGGCGTGATGCCCGCGCCGGGCCGGCATTAACGATAAGTGCGACGCTTTTGCGGCGCTGCGCCACCATCGGTGCGCGGCTTCAGGTGGCGGAACATGATGCGGCCCTTGCTGAGGTCGTATGGCGACAGCTCGAGGGTGACATAGTCGCCCGCCAGGATCCGGATGTGGTTCTTGCGCATCTTGCCGCCCGAGTAAGCCACCAGCGAGTGGCCGTTTTCCAGCGTCACCCGAAAGCGGGA
>JAIXTG010000376.1 GCA_027484285.1 Oxalobacteraceae bacterium
GCCTGCCTGTCGGTGCTGACGGACGTGCAATTCTTCCAGGGCTCGCCCGACTACCTGAAGGCAGCACGTGCTGCCTGCGCGCTGCCTGCGCTGCGCAAGGACTTCATCATCGACCCGTACCAGGTTTACCAGGCGCGCGCCTGGGGGGCCGACTGCATCCTGCTGATCGTGGCCGCGCTCGACCACGGCCTGATGACCGAGCTTGAAGCCTGCGCGCATGAACTGGGCATGGGCGTGCTGGTCGAGGTGCATGATGCCGGCGAACTCGATGCGGCTTTGAAGCTGAAGACGCCGCTGCTGGGCATCAACAACCGCAACCTGCGCACCTTCGAAACGACGCTCGATACCACGATTAATCTGCTGCCGCGAATCGCGCCGGACCGGCTGGTGATCACCGAATCGGCGATCGCCACTGCCGACGATGTCAAGCGCATGCGGGACCACGACGTGCACGCATTCCTGGTCGGCGAGGCGTTCATGCGGGCGGAAGATCCGGGCGCCGAACTCGCCCGGCTGTTCGCCTGAGCAGGGCTCAATCCACTGCCATCCGCAACGGATCCAGCCGGGCCACCCAGTCGGCGCCCAGCGGCAAGGGTTCGTCGCAAATCATCGCTGCCAGAAATTCCGCACACAGCGGCGCGCAGGTGATCCCGCGTGCGCCGTGGCCTAGCGTGGCATACAAGCCGCCGGCAAGTGCGCCGACCAGCGGCACCCTGTCCTGCGTCGTCGCGCGCCAGCCCACCCGGCCGCTCTGAAGGTCCGTCGCAGCGCCGGCAAATCCGGGCAGCAGCCGCTGCAGCCGCTCGAAATTCTGCGCATCGTCGGCCGTTCTCGCGGCCGTCTCCTCGTCATCATGCTGTACGGTCGCGCCGACGGTATGCATGCCGTCCACTGCCGGCGTGATGTAGCCATCGCGGCATACGATCTTCTGCAGCGTGCGGCCCGCCTGCTGCGCGAGGCTCGACAACTGCCCGCGCGCGCGGCCCATTTTCATGCGTACCGGGCCCAGCCCGGCATCGAATGCGGTGGCCAGCACGACCAGCGGCGCGTCCAGCACTGAACCATCGGCGAGGGTCACCCGCCAGCCATCTTCCCGCGGCGCCAGTCCAGCGACCGCTGCGGCGGCCTGCACACGGATCAGAGGATGGTCAAGCTGGGCTGACACCAGCGTCGCCGGCACGACCCAGCCCGCCTCGGGCAAATGGAAACCGGCATCGGCGGGCGGCGCGCCGCACACGGCAGCGACGGCTGCCCGGTCCAGCGGCTGCAGCCATTCAGGCGGCAAGCTGCCGGCTTGCGCGGCAATCCGGTCGCGCTGGCGTTCGTCACGCGCGATCCGGATCACGCCGCACCAGTCGTGCCGGACTGCAGCGGCATGCCGGCCAATCCAGCGCTGCAGCCAGCTTGCCCCGGCGGCAGACAACCCGGTAATGGGATTGGCGGCACCGCCGGGCTCCGGCCGCACCACGCCCACCGGATTGCCGGACCCGCCGGAAGCCGGCCGGTCGCGCTCGAGCACCGTGACCGGAATGCCGCGGCGCGCCAGCTGACGCGCCGCACTGGCACCTGCGATCCCGGCACCAATGACGATTGCGCTGGCGGGAAGCTTCGATGGCGCAGCGGTGGCACCCGCCGCAGGCCAGCGTGCATACAGGCAGTCACGCTTGCCACCATAACCGGGACGCTTTTCTACCGAGAAGCCGGCCTCGGCCAGTGCCCGCCGCACGGCGCCGGCAACGCACCAGCTCGACAGGCGCGCGTCGGGTGCGGCTCGGGAGGCCAGTTGCTGCAGGACCGCGGGCGACCACATCGCAGGATTGCGATCCGGCGCGAAGCCATCGAGATAAAAGGCATCGAACCGGCCGGCAATCTGCGGCAGCGCGTCGGCGATATCGCCGAACACCAGGGTCAGCGTCACCTGCTCGTCAAGTTCGATGGCGTGAAACCCCGGCAGCAACAGCGGCCATTGCGACAGCAACTGGTCGGCCAGCGGCTGCAGCCGTGCGGCCTCCGCCGCCGGCACGCTGGCCAGGCTGGTTTGCAGCGCAGAGCGCAGGTCGGCCGCAGCAAACGGATGTTTTTCGATGGCGACATACTGCAGCCGCGCGTTGCCGCCGGCCGCCCGCAGGTCGGCCCAGGTGGCAAGGAAATTCACGCCGAGGCCGAAACCGGTCTCCAGCAGCCGGATGCAGCGCTGCTCGGGCCAGCGCCGCGGGAGTTCGCAGCCAGCGACAAACACGGCCGCAGCCTGCCCCCATGCGCCACTGCGGCTGGCGTAGACGTCGCCGAAATCGGGGGCATAGATGCGACCGTTTTCATCGCACTGCCAGTGCGCAGCCTGGATCGCGGGTTGATTCATCGGGACGGCTCAGCGGCAGCTGCCCTCGAAGATCAGCATCGACGTCGGCATTTCCAGCGTGTCGCTGACGGTATTGCGCTGGCGGTCGATGAGGACACGCCGGTAGGCCTGCTGCGGCGTCAGTCCATGGCAAGACAGCTGCTGGTCGCTGAGTTCACACGCGAGGCCGTCGAGGCGGCCTGCTTCGACGCGGTAGCGGCGGCTCTCGTCGGCCGGCGTGGTCGACGGCGCACCGCGATGCACGAAGCGCGTCTTGCCGGCGCAGTCGTAGACGGGTTCGGCCGCTTGCAGGGCGGCGGGCAGCAACAAAAGAGGCAGGAGTCTCATGGCAGGAAGCGGTACGACGTAGCACGCATCATACAACGCCGCTCGCCAGCGGCTCCGACGGCCCCGCGCGAATTCTGGCAGACTGCCGGCTGCTCATTGCACGACCGACACAATGAAAAAAATCCTTTGCCTCCTGCTGCTGGCATCCGCCATGCCCGCCTTCTCGCAAGGCTGGGTACGCTACTCGCAGACCGAGGCAGCAACCCATTATTTCGACAGCCTGCGCACCCGGAAAATGGGCGACACCTCCTTCGTCTGGGACCTGCACGACCTCGCACAGGCCTCCACCGATGCGCAGGGAAAGACCTTCCGCTCGGTGCTGTATGCCACCGAGTTCCAGTGCCGCGCGGGAAAGCATCGCCGGCTGGGCATCGCCCGGCACGCGGAAGCGATGGCCCGGGGAACGCCGGTGTCAGAAGATGCGGGTGCCGGTGAATGGATCGAAACCCGCACCGACTCATTGGCGGGTCAGCTGTTCAAGCACATCTGCGAGTAAGTCGTCCGCTTCCTCGCGCGCCGCGAACCAGCCACTGAAGCCGGCCGCTTCCTGCTCGGTGAAATTGCCGGCACGCAGGCTCAGTCCGATCAGGTCGCGCAAATAGTCGTAGCGCGACTTCGCCAGTTCGGCGCGGGCGCGCAACAGCCGGCGCCGGGCATCCAGTACCTGGATCACTGTCACCACACCGAGGTCGTAACCACGCTGCTGTGCGCGCACTGTCTGTGCCAGCGCATCCACCTCGGCGTCGGTCGAATCGATACGCGCCCGGTTTGCCACCGCGCTGGCGTACAGCAGCCGGGTTTCACGCTCTATCTCGCGCCTCGTGGCTTCCAGTTGCTGTTCCGCGATCGACAGGTCAGCCGCTGCCGAGGCCGAGGCCGCATTGACACGGCCGCCCTCATAAATCGGGATTCTCACTTCAAGCGCGATCAGGTCGGTGGTGAAATCCCGGCGCGGAGCGCCAGTGAAGTCCTGGTTGGTCTGGCTCCTCTGCAGCAGCAGGCTGGCGGTGGGCCAGTGCTCTGCCCGGGCCGCGCGCAAACCGAGGCGACCGGCATCGACTGCCGCCTTCCTTGCACCGATCAGTTCATTGGCTGCGGCGACCTGCTCCACCCAGTACTGCTCACTGCGGGGCACGGCGGGAAACTCGCGGCGAGCCAGCGTCCTGAGTTCGCCCGGATCCTGCCCGATCAGTTCGCTCAGTCGTACCCGCGCTTCTTCGGCCTTGTTTCGCAGGTCGATCTCGCGTGTTGCCAGCTGCTGCGTCCAGGCGACAGCCTCCGCAAGATCGTTGACCTTGGCCATCTCGAGCTCCCGCATGGCACGCAGGCGCTGCACCTGCCGTTCGGCGGCCTCGCGCTCGGCCTGCAGGTGGGCCAGCTCGTCGGCGGCCTGCAGCGACAACAGATACTGGTCCGCCAGCCGGGCAAACAGTTCGTTGCGCGCCATGAGCTGCTCCTGCTCCGACTGCAGTACCGTCGCACGGGCGCCATCCACCCGGTAGGCACTGGCGAGGTCGAGCAAGGGCTGCCTTGCCGACAGCACGTTGCGCTCGCCATTGAAATACGACTCGTTGAGTGCATCTTCATAGCGGTTGCGCGACGGCGACAGCTGCAGGCTGACCTGCGGGCGCAAACGGCTGGCCGCAAGATCGGCCTGCGCCCGCGCCCGGTCCACCGCCAGCGCACGCGCGCGCAGCTGCGGGTTGTCGACCTGGGCGCGGCGATACAGGCTGAGCAAATCTTCTGCTGCCCGCGCTTCCAGCATCACCAGGCCGGCGATCACCAGCGCGAGCCCCGTCCGGATCATCCGCGCGTGCATCTCAATCCTCCTTCATCGAGTGCACTGCAATGTCCATTAAAGGCGCGGTCAGGTAATGCCAGAGCGTGCGTTCGCCCGTCTTCACCAGCACATCGGCGGGCATGCCGGCGACCAGTTGCAGTTTCAGCTTCTCCAGCTGCTGCCGTCCCTCGGGCGTGATCTCGATCCGTCCCAGGTAATAAGGCTGCTTCATGCCGCCGGCCTCCTCGACCATGCGGTCGGCCGACAGCGTTGCCAGCCGCCCCTCGATCTTGGGCATGTCGCGCTGCTTGAATGCGGTGAAGCGCACTTCCGCCGTCTGGCCCACCTGTACCTGGTCAACATCCTGCGGCGACAGCTTCGCCTCGACA
The DNA here is from genome assembly GCA_027484285.1 of Oxalobacteraceae bacterium. GTDB lineage: Bacteria > Pseudomonadota > Gammaproteobacteria > Burkholderiales > Burkholderiaceae_D > Pernthalerella. The sequence goes on from JAIXTG010000376.1 coordinate 4,856, forward strand.
ATCAACCGCTCGTTCCCCGGGACGATATCGAGAATGTGCGCCCCCGGCTTCAGCACCTCGCCCGGCGCATGGATCGCCAGCGCATGCACTACGCCGTCCTGCGGCGCCAGCACCACCGTGCGCTGCAGGGTGTCGTCGAGCGCCCGCACTTTCTCCTGCAAAGCAAACAGTTCGGCCTGCACCTCGGCCAGTTCCTTGCCTACCTCGCGCTGGAATGTCTGGGTGGCCTGCAGGATCTTCACCTCGGTCGCACTGATTTCCACCTCGGTCGAGGCAATATCCGACGACAGCGAGCTGCGCTGGCCGTCGTTCAGTGCCAGGTTGCGCTCCATCTCGCGCACGCGCTGCCGTTCTGCATAACCCTCGCGCGCGAGGGCCTCGAAATCGGCCCGCTCCTTTTCAAACGAGTTGACCAGCCGTTCACGCATGGCGCGCTGTTCTTTCAGGCCGATCGCTTTTTCCCTCAACTGCGCAATCTGTCGCTCGTACAGCGTGATTTCATTCTGCAGCGCACGCTGCCGAACCCGGAAAGTCTGCTGCTGTACGCGTATCGCCTCGGCCGCGCGCGGGTCCTTTGCATTGGCAAGCAGGGGCTGCGGAAAATTCACGTTTTGCAGGCTATCGCGCTGGGCTACCAGCCGCGCTTCACGTGCGAGGGCAACAAACCACTGGCCCTTGACCTGCTCCAGCTGCGCACGCGGCTGCACATCCTGCAGTGTCAGCAGCAAGTCGCCCTTCCTGACCAGCTGCCCTTCGCGCGCCCGGACTTCCTTCACAATGCCGCCTTCGAGATGTTCGACGGCCACACGATAGTTTTCCAGCACTACCGTGCCCGGGCCGATCGCTGCGCTGTCGAGCGGAGCGAGTACCGACCAGAGCCCGAGTCCGCCGAACAGGATGAGCACTGCGGCAACGCCGGACAGGCGCAGGCGGCGTTCGCTGCGCTCGACCGCCGGATCCAGGCCGGCACCCGGTGGCTTGCCGCGGTCGGGAACCATCGGCGTTATCTTTTCCGGTGCATTCATGCGACCACCTCCGGTGACGGCGAGGCTGCCCTCGCCTGCGCGGCGCGTGCGGCCTGCTGCCGCTGCTGCAGGCCGGCGGCCACTTCGGCCGGTGTGCCATGCAGCGCGACCCTGCCCTCGACCATCAGCAGCACGGCATCCATTTGCTCCAGAACCGCACTGCGATGCGTGACGATTACTACGGTGCAGCCGGTCGTGCGCAGGTCACGCAACGCCGCCTGCAGCGCAGCATTGCCCGCCTCGTCGAGATTGGAGTTCGGTTCGTCGAGAATCAGGACGGCCGGATCGCCATACATGGCCCGGGCCAGTGCCACGCGCTGCCGCTGTCCGGCCGACAGGGTGAAATTTCCCTGCAGTCGCGTCTGGTAGCCGTCGGGCAGCGCAGCCACCATCTCGTGGATGCCGGCACGCCGCGCCGCCTTCACCACCGCCTCCGGATCGATGTCGCCGAAGCGGGCGATGTTTTCAGCGATCGTGCCTTCGAGCAGTTCGACATCCTGCGGCACATAGCCGATCGACCTTCCCAGCATGCTGCGCGGGTACTGGCCGATTTCGGCGGAATCCAGCCGCAAGCTGCCGGCGGTCGGCGGATAGAGCGCGAGCAGCGTGCGTACCAGCGTCGATTTACCGGCAGCGCTCGGGCCGATGATGCCGAGTTGCGATCCTGCCGGAATGTGCAGGCTCAGGTCGCGGATGACCGCCGTCCGCGACCCGGGCGGCGCGACCACGAGTTTCTCGATGCGGTATTCGCCGCGGATCGCCGGCAGCGCCATCGCCTCCGGAATCGCCGGATGCGCATTCAGCAATTCAGACAGGCGGGCATAGCCTGTTCGCGCCCCGACCAGCGTGCGCCATGCGCCAATCAGCTGGTCGATCGGCGACAGCGCGCGGCCCAGCAGGATGGACCCCGCAATCACCATCGCCGGCGA
>JAIXTG010000020.1 GCA_027484285.1 Oxalobacteraceae bacterium
ATCGCCTCGGCATACGGACGGCAGGCGGGATAGCCGCATTTCGTGCACTGCGTCTGCGGCAGCAGGTCTTCGATGCGGTCGGCCAGCGTTTTCTGGGAATCGGACATAGCCCGGCATTATCCGACATTTGTGGCCGCCCAATCCGGACCCGGGTTCCGCGGGCCGTCGCCGCGACCGGCGTTTTGCGCCGGGCGCCCAATGAGCCCCGCCGGAAAAAACGAAGCCGCCTTGCGGCGGCTTCGATAGGCCCTGCGGATACCGGCGGAACGGTCAGGCGTGCGCCTTGATGAATTCCGCGATCCGCGGCGCAATCATTTCGCGCCAGCGACGGCCGGAGAAGATGCCGTAGTGGCCGCATTTCGGTGCGGTGAAATGCTGCTTCTTCTCCTTCGGGATGCCCGTGCACAGGTCTTGCGCGGCACGTGTCTGGCCAGAGCCGGAGATGTCGTCGAGTTCGCCTTCGATCGTGAACAGCGCGACGCTCCGGATATCCTGCGGGCGGACCAGCTTGCCCTCGACTTCCCAGGTACCCAGCGGCAGGGCGTGATCCTGGAATACGGTCTTGATCGTCTCGAGGTAGTACTCGGCCGGCATGTCGAGCACGGCGTTGTACTCGTCGTAGAACTTGCGGTGCTCTTCAGCCGACTCGTTGTCGCCCTCGCGCAGGTGCAGGTAGAACTCCCAGTGGCTCTCCGCATGCCGGCGCGGGTTCATTGCGACGAAGCCCGCGTGCTGCAGGAAGCCAGGGTAAACACGACGACCGTAGCCCGGATAGTTCGGCGGCACGTTGTAGATCACATTGTTCTCGAACCACGAGTGCGGCTTGTTGGTCGCGAGGTCGTTGACGGCCGTCGGCGATTTGCGCGGGTCGATCGGGCCGCCCATCATCACCATGGTCTTCGGCAGCACGGACTCCTTGTCGCTGGCCATCAGCGAGATCGCCGCCAGCACCGGCACGGTAGGCTGGCAGACCGAAATCACGTTCACGCCTTCGCCGAGGAAGCGGATGAACTCCTGGACGTAATAGACGTAGTTATGCAGGTGGAACGGGCCGTGCTCGAGCGGCACCATGCGCGCATCGGTCCAGTCGGTGATGTAGACATCATGCTCGGGCAGCAGCGCGCGCACGGTATCCCGCAGCAGGGTGGCGTGATGGCCGGAAAGCGGCGCGACCAGCAGCACTTTCGGCTGCTCGAGATCGCGCAGGGCCGGCGCATGGCGGTCCTTGCGGAAGTGCAGCAGCTTGCAGAAAGGCTTTTCAAGCACGACGTCTTCGATGATCCCGGTGCGCGTGCCCGCGACCTCGGTCGATGTAATGCCGAAGGCCGGCTTTTCGTATTCTTTGCCCAGCCTGAACATCAGTTCATAGCCCGCAGCGATCCGCTGCGCGAAGGGCGTATGGGCAAAAGGCGAAACAGGATTGGTGAACAGCTTGGAGGACGCCTCGGCCCACTGGATCAGCGGGCTAAGCAGCGTGCGGTTCATCTCGTGCAGTTGGTAGAGCATGGTGACCCCTCATTCAAGACGCTCGAATTCTGTAGCGGTCGCGGGATTTCCGCAATGCAGCAAATACAATACCCGAACATTTGATCGAAGAAAGCTCAGAGTACTTCGGCCTTTCCCTGTCATTTTGTATCAGGCCGGTCTCCTTACAATCTGCGGTGGCGCAGCCACCACATTCTTTCCTGAATGTAACACACCACTTTCACGCCTCGTGCTCGACTGAGGGGTTATTTCGTAACCCGTGCTTCCGCGCATGCAGGCACTGGGAAATCCCTCATTCTTCCGTGGTTCCGGGATCGTCGGACACTTCTTAGACACGCAATTTTCGGAATTGCGCCCGGAAAAAGCGTGCAGACGTTCTTTTTCTTTGGCGACCCCGAACCAGGGGCAAAAACCGCTTCGGTGACCGTGATAAACTTCGCGCCCATGCCGTTCCGTCAATTTCCGCGCCGACTGTTTTCAGGCCTGCTGCTGCTTGCGCTGCTGATGCAGACGCTGCTGCCGGCAGTGGCTGGCGTTCGCGGTGGTTCGGAATCGCGTTTGATCGAAGTTTGCGCGGCTTCCGGCATCAAGTGGGTCAAGCTCGACCCCGCACAGAGCAGTGCGCCCCATGCCGCCGGCGATCATTGCATGCTGTGCGCTGCCACCGGCGCAATGCCCGGGTTCGATGCCGGGCGCTTCCTGCGCGCGGAACTCACGACGGAACGGCCGCAACCCGCGCTCATCTCTGTCGCATTCGCTTTCCCCGGGCACGCACTTCGCTCGCGCGCGCCGCCCTCACTTTCCTGATACCCCCGCAAAGCTTTTTTTTCCCCGGTGCGCTGTAATCGCCGGGGCGGCCCGTTTTCAGGAATTTCCATGCGTTTCTCCATCGTCCGCGCTTGCGCGGCTGCGTCACTGCTGGTCGCCGAAGGCGCACTGGCTGACAACCCTGTCCTGCCCGAAGTCAGCGTTACCGGCACGCGCGAGCGCGCGCCACTGTCCGAGACCCCATCAGCCGTCGGCATCATCCGGCGCGACGCGATCGAACAGGTGCGGCCTGCCCACCCGCAGCAGCTGCTGGGCCAGATTCCCGGCGTCGCGATCGGCGTCACCAATGGCGAGGGCCATACCACCGCCATCCGCCAGGGCTTCACCACCAGCCCGCTCTATCTCTTCCTTGAAGACGGCATCCCGATCCGCGCCACGGGCAACTTCAACCACAACGCGCTGTACGAGCTCAACCTGCCTTCCGCCGGCGGGGTCGAGGTAGTGCGCGGCATCGGCTCCGCGCTGTACGGCTCGGACGCGATCGGCGGCATTGTGAATGTCCTGACCCGGACTCCGAAGGAGAAGCAGGGCGCCGACCTGTCGCTCGAAGCCGGCAGCTTCGGCTGGGCGCGCCTGCTCGGCGGTTTCGACAGCGGGCGCATCGGCCAGAGCGCGCTGCGGGCCGACCTGAATCTCACGCATACCGACGGCTGGCGCGATCGTACGGCCTACGACCGCCAGAGCCTGAACCTGCGCTGGGACTTCGAGCGCGATAACGCGACCGTGGTCAAGACCATCCTCGGTGCGACCCAGATCGACCAGCAGACCGGTGCCAATTCGCCCCTGCCGCTCGCGCTCTACCGGGACGCGCCGACCACCAACCTGCGCTCGCCGGCCTATCGCCTCGTGGATGCACTGCGGCTGTCCTCGGACATCGAGACCGACCTCGGGCGCGGGCAGCTGCTGAATGTCACGCCGTATTTCCGCGACAATCGCATGGAGCTCAACGGCTCCTTCAATTTCAGCCCGACCAGCAACAATGCGCGCATTGAAACCACGTCGGTGCAGTCGCTCGGGCTGATGATCAAGTACCGCAAGAACCTCGAGGATCCGATGCGCACCCGCGTCATCACCGGCATCGATCTCGACTACAGTCCCAGCACCCGCAGCGAAGACCGGATCACGCTCGCCACCGCCGGCGGCAACCAGGGCGCACTCACCAATTACACCGGCTACAGCGTCGGCGCACGCATCTACGATTACAAGGTCGACTACCAGAGCGTGGCGCCTTACCTGCACCTCGAAACGTCGCCGACCGACAGGCTGCGGCTGACCGCCGGGCTGCGCTATGACTATGCGCGCTATGCGTTCGACAACCAGCTGTCGGGCACGGCCGGCGGCTTCTTCCAGGCGGCCGATACCTCGCGCAACTTCAACCGGCTGAGCCCGAAGCTGGGCATCACGTTCGCGCTCGGCAGCGACGCGCATCTGTTTGCTTCCTACAACCAGGGTTTCCGCACGCCGTCGGAGAACCAGCTATTCCGCTCGGGCGGCACCGGCGCCGGTGGCGCAGCGATCGCGAATGCGGCGCTCAACCTGCGGCCGATTCTGGCCGAGCAGCTCGAGCTCGGCGTGCGTGGCGGCCTGCAGGGCTGGCGCTATGAAGCGGTTGCCTATGTGCTGCAGAAGGAAGATGACCTGCTGTCGCAGCGCGATGCCGGCGGCGTGGTGGTGCAGACCAATAACGGCAAGACCCGGCACAAGGGCATCGAGCTCGGCCTCGGCCGGCAGTTCGCGACGCAGTGGCGGCTCGATGCGGCTGCATCCTATGCGGTCCATCGCTATGTCGACTGGTCCGGCACCGGCACCGCAGGTGCGTTTAATTATTCCGGCAACGAGATCGAATCTTCGCCGCGCCTGCTGTCCAACCTGCGCCTGACCTGGCTGCCTGCGGCCGGCACGTTTGCGCAGCTGGAATGGGTCAGGCTGGGATCATATTTCATCGAGGCAAGCAACCTGCAGGGCAAATATGCGGGCCATGATTTGCTGAACCTGCGCATTTCGCACCAGCTCGATCGCCGCTGGGCCGTGTTTGCGCGGGTCACCAACTTGGCGGACAAGCGCCATGCCGACAGTGCGCAGTTCAGCTCGGGCGTGGCCATGTATTCGCCGGGCCTGCCGCGCGCCGGCTGTGTGGGACTGGAGGGCAAATGGTAAAGCGGATCTGTTTTCTCATCGGCGCGCTGGCGCTGCTGTGGCTGGCACCGGCCGGCGCGCAGCATGCTGGCCATCGCAAGCCGCAGCTGGCCAGCAGCGCTGCCTTCGCACCCGATCGCTCGCTGTGGGTGGTCGGTGTCGACCAGGGAAAGCTGTTTGTACAGCGCCGGGCGCCGGGCGGCGAGTGGGCGCCGCGTCGGGTGCTCGACAACGGAGGCGAGACGGTGGCCACCAACGGGGACAATCGTCCGAAGATTGCATTCGGCCCCCAGGGCAGGGTGGTGATCAGCTACACCCGGCCATTGGCGAAACCCTATACCGGCGAAATCCGGATGCTGCGTTCGGCCGACGGCGGGGCCAGTTTCTCTGCGCCGTTCACGGTGCATGAAGACCGCCAGCAGATCACGCACCGCTTCGACTCCATCGTGTTTGATGCCCGCGGCGACCTGTACACCTTCTGGGTGGACAAGCGCGATGCGGAGCGCGCTTGGGCGCTGGCCAACGGCGACCCCGCAGCTTACGAAGGGGCAGCAATCTATTACAACGTCTCGAGCGACGGCGGCCAACATTTCGGTGCCGACACCCGGCTGGCGGATCACAGCTGCGAGTGCTGCCGGATCGCGGTCGCGGCCGAGCCGCGGCAGGGTGTGGCACTGCTGTGGCGCCATGTGTTTGCCGGCAGCGAGCGCGACCACGCATTTGCCCGGGTCGGCACGCCCGGCGCGGCGGGGCTGGTGCGCGCCAGCGAAGACCGCTGGGTGCTGAATGCCTGCCCGCACCATGGCGCCAGCCTGGCCTCCGATGGCAGCGGGTATCACGCCGTCTGGTTCGGCGAGCGCGAGGGCCGGCAGCGGGTGCGCTACGGCCGGCTGGATTCGGCCGGCCGGCCGCAGGGAGCGCCGCGCGAATTGCCGGATGCGCGAGCCGAGCACGCCGACCTGGCCGCCGCCGGCGGCCGGGTGGCGATTGTCTGGCGCAGCTTCGATGGCGAGCGCACGCAGCTGCGCGCGTGGCTGTCTTCCGACGGCGGCCGTCGCTTCCGCCTGCGCGAGCTGGCGTCGTCGCCTTTGGAAAACGACCATCCGCGGATGGCGGTGCAGGATGGACAGATCGTCGTTGTCTGGAGAACCGAAGATGAAATTCAGGTCCACGATCTGCGCTAGCCTGCTGGCACTGGCCGCTGGCGCGGCCGCCGGTGCGCCGGCGAAGGTGGAATCATTCGACAAGTCGAGCTGGCCGGTGCTGTCGGCGCCGCGCACGCAGCCTGCGATTGTCGTGTTCACCTCGGTCAGCTGCACCCATTGCCCGGGCGCGATCCGGCGGCTGTCCGCGCAGCGTGCATCGCTTGCGCCCCGCGTGGCAATGCTGGTGGTATCCGTCGACAGCGAGGATGACGCGGCCCTGCTGCGCGACCCCCACTATGCGCCGGCCGACCGCCTGTTCGCGTTCCGCGGCCGGTCACAGGTGCTGCAGCACGCGGTCAATCCCGAATGGCGCGGAATGACGCCGTATGTTGCCCTGCTCGACGGTCGCGGCGGCGTGCAGTTCGTGCTCGGGGAGCCCAAGCCGGCACTGCTCGATGCGTGGCTGGCGCGAATGAAGTAGCAAACGGCAGGCAGCAAAAAGGCGCCCGCAGGCGCCTTTTCTTTTCTGGCCGATCAAGCGATCAGTCAAACACCGGCGATTCGACGCCGAGCACCTTGTGCAGCTTCGGCGAGGTCGTGGTGTACTGCATGTGGATCTTCTTCTCCGGGAAGATGTAGGGCGCCGCGCCGAATGCTGCCAGCGCTGCCTCGTGGAAGCCCGACAGGATCAGCTTCTTCTTGCCCGGATAAGTGTTGATGTCGCCCACCGCGAAGATGCCAGGCACGTTGGTCTGGAACTTTTCGGTATCGACCACCAGCTGCTTGCGCTCGATATCGAGGCCCCACTCGGCGATCGGGCCGAGCTTCGGCGACAGGCCGAAGAAGACCAGCAGGTCGTCCAGCGGCAGGCGGCGGGTCACGCCGTCGGCGCCGGTCACCTTGATTTCGGTGAGCTTGTCGCCAGCCTCTTCGAAGCCGGTGACCTGGCCGATCAGCAGCTGCATTTCATACTGCTCGCAGAGCTCTTTCATCTTCGCGACCGAGGCCGGTGCAGCGCGGAACTCGTCCCGGCGATGCACGAGGATCACGGATTCCGCCTTGCCCTGCAGGTTCAGCGCCCAGTCGAGCGCCGAGTCGCCGCCGCCGCAGATGACGATGTTGCGGCCTTCGAAGCGTGCCGGATCCTTGACGCGATAGAACAGCTGGCTGCCGTCGAATTTTTCGATGCCGTCGACCTTCAGGGTGCGCGGCTGGAACGAGCCCACGCCGGCAGCGATGAAAATGGTCTTGGTGATGAATTTGGTGCCGAGCGAGGTCTCGAGGTCGAAACGGCCGTCTTCGCGCTTCTGCACCAGGGTCACTTCCTGGCCGAGGTGGAAGGTGGGCTCGAACGGCGCGATCTGCTTCAGCAGGTTGTCGGTCAGTTCCTGGCCGGTGCAGCTCGGCACGGCCGGGATGTCGTAAATCGGCTTGTCCGGATACAGCTCCACGCACTGGCCGCCGACCGCATTCAGCGAGTCGATCACATGCGCCTTGATCTCGAGCAGGCCCAGTTCGAAGACCTGGAACAGGCCTACCGGGCCGGCGCCGACGATGACGGCATCGGTTTCAATCGGGGTTTTGTCAGGAGTATTCATTCGGTTCGGGGAATATCAGATATCGTCTTCAGGGGGCATTAAACGCCAACCCCGGCAATTGCCGGGGCGCAGTGGGGTCGGAGGCCGGCCGTGATCAGCGCTGCAGGAATTGCAGCTTCTCTTTCACGTCCTTCCATTCTTCCGCTTCCGTGAGCGCTTCCTTCGATTTGGTGATCGACGGCCATTTGCGAGCGAGGTCGACGTTCAGCTTGATGAACTGCTGCTGGTCCGCCGGCACGTCTTCCTCGGCATAGATCGCGTTCACCGGGCACTCGGCCACGCACACCGCGCAGTCGATGCACTCGTCCGGGTCGATGGCGAGGAAGTTGGGGCCTTCGCGGAAGCAGTCCACCGGGCACACATCGACGCAATCCGTATAACGGCAGCGGATGCAGGATTCGGTAACAACGTGGGTCATGAGGCCAGTCCTATCTATTCTTGAAACGGGAATCGCAAAGCCTTGTATTTTAAGGCAAACGACCGCACCCCACAAAGATCGTTTAGATGATTTTTGAATATGTAAATACCGCGCCGGCCCGGAAAACCCGCGCCCCGGGCCGCATAACGTGAATATTTTGCCATCAGGGGCTGAAATCAAATCACGCCTCCGGGGCCCGCCCTGCCGGCGCGGCAGGGGATGCGTGCGCTAGAATCTGGCAACGATTTCAGAGGAGACCATGGATACTTCCGCTGCCCGAGCCGCGATTTTCAATCGCATCCGCCAAGCCCAGAACCGTCCCGCCGAACCGACCCAGTCCGAACTCGACGAGGTGAAGCAGTACCTTGCCAATCATGCAGCCGGGCCGCGCCCCGACCTCGGCGACGACCTCGTCGCGCGCTTCTGCCAGCAGGCCGAGCGCACTTCGCAGACGCTGGACCGGGTGGCCACGCTGAACGAGGTGCCGGAAGCGGTGGCGCGCTACCTGTCGGGCCTCGGCCTGCCGAAGCAGGCGATCGCGTGGAAGACGCTGGACGGGCTGCCGTGGCAGCCGGCCGGCATCAGCGTCGCCTTCCGCAAGCCGGTCAACGAGGACCTGGTCGGTGTCACCGGCTGTTTCTGCGCCGTTGCCGAAACCGGCACACTGATGCTGCTGTCCGGTCCCGACACCTTTTCCTCTGCTGCGCTGCTGCCCGAGACCCATATCGCGCTGGTACCGGTGTCGCGCGTGGTCGGGTCGATCGAGGACGCGTTTGCGCTGGCTAAGGCCGAGCGCGGCGAACTGCCGCGCGCGACCAACTTCATCTCCGGTCCTTCCCGCACCGGCGATATCGAGCAGACCATCGTGCTGGGCGCGCATGGTCCCTATCGTGTCCACGTGATCCTCATTACAGGAGCCTGATCCGATGAAACCGAAGATTCTCGTCACCCGTGCGGTATTCCCCGAGATCATCGAACTGCTCTCCGGGCATTTCGAGGTCGAATCCAATCAGGCAGACGAGGTCTACGGTGAACAGGAGCTCCGGCGCCGCCTGCAGGGCAAGGACGGGCTGTTTTCCAACCCGACCGATCGCGTGTCGGCCGAACTGCTCGCCGGCGCGCCGGGCCTGAAGGCGGTCTGCAACATGGCGGTCGGCTACAACAATATCGATGTCGCCGCCGCGACCGCGGCCGGCGTGATGGTCACCAATACGCCGGATGTGCTGAACGAGACCACGGCCGATCTCGGCTGGGCGCTGCTGATGGCGGCCGCGCGCCGGGTGACCGAGTCCGAGCACTACCTGCGTGGGGGGCTGTGGAAGAAATGGTCGTACGACGGCTTCCTTGGCGCCGATGTGTATGGCTCGACGCTGGGCATCGTCGGCATGGGCCGGATCGGCCAGGCCATCGCGCGCCGCTCGATCGGCTTCGACATGAAGGTGGTGTACCACAACCGATCCCGCCTCAGCGCCGAGCAGGAGGCCTACGCAAACAACGCGCAGTATCTGAGCAAGGAAGAGCTGCTGCGCAGCGCCGACCATGTGGTGCTGGTGCTGCCGTATTCGCCGGCCTCGCATCACACGATAGGTGCCGCCGAGCTGGCGCTGATGAAGCCGACCGCGACGCTGGTGAACATCGCGCGTGGCGGCATCGTGGATGACGCCGCGCTGATCGACGCGCTCAAAAAAGGCACGATTGCCGCTGCCGGCCTCGACGTGTTCGAGAACGAACCCGCCTTCAACCCCGGCTTCCTCGAGCTGAAGAATGTCGCGCTGACCCCGCATATCGGCAGCGCATCGCGCCCGACGCGGATGGCGATGGCATCGACCGCAGCCAAGAACCTGATCGCTGCGATGTCCGGCGCGGTGCCTCCCAACCTGCTGAATCCCGAGGTGCTGGCAAAGCGGGGTGGCCATGTCTGACATCACGCTGATTGAAAACCACGCGCTGTCCATGGCACAGGCGCGCGAAGTCGCGCAGAAAGTCGCCGACCAGATGGCGGCCGACTACGAAATGACGTATGCGTGGGAGGGCGATGTGCTGGCGTTCAAGCGCAGCGGCTTTTCGGGCACGCTGGCATTGACCGAGGGCTGCGTGCAGCTGGATATCACTCTGGGCTTCATGCTGAAAGGCTTCAAGACCAAGATACAGGAACAGGTCGGGCGCAACATGCGCAAGCTGTTCTGCGGGGACGCGACCGAGGAAGCCTGAACCGGGGCGGCTGCCCCGGTTGCCGGTGGATCAGACGCCGAGCAATTCCACGTCAAAAATCAGTGTCGCGTTCGGCGGAATCACGCCGCCTGCGCCGCGTGCGCCGTAGCCGAGCGCCGACGGGATCACCAGCCGGCGCTTGCCGCCGACCTTCATGCCCTGCACGCCCTGGTCCCAGCCCTGGATCACGTGGCCCGCGCCGAGCGGAAATTCAAACGGTTCGTTGCGATCGACGCTGGAATCGAATTTCGCGCCCTCGCTGCCGTCCGGATTCTGCAGCCAGCCGGTGTAGTGAACGCTGACATAGCTGCCGGCTTTTGCTTCGTCGCCGTCGCCGACGGTCAGGTCTTCATATTGCAGGCCGGTCGAGGTCATGGTCAGTGGCATGGTGGTTTCCTTTGCAGTCGGTGATCAAGGCGGCGATTGTAGCAGCCGCCCTCATCCGGCCCTTGCTGCTCTTATAATCACAGCAACTACCGCCCAAGCCATGCCTTCGCTGATCACTTCGCTCTACCGCGCCCTCGTTTCCCAGCTGCATCCGCGCATGCTGCTGCTGACCCTCGTCCCTTTCGTGGTCGCGCTCGTCCTGTGGGGCGTGGCGCTCTGGTTCGGACTGCAGCCCCTGATCGACCAGCTGCACACCTGGTTTGCGGACTTCGGGCTGTTTCGCTGGGCAGGCGACATGCTCGACAGCATGGGGCTGTCCTCGCTGCGCGCGATCCTGGTGCCGCTGCTGGCGATGTGGCTGCTGCTGCCCTTCATGATCGTCACCGCGCTGATCCTAGTGGGCTCGCTGGCGATGCCGGCGATCGCGCGCCACGTGGGGCAGCGCCATTATCCGCAGCTGGAACTCCGCCGCGGCGGCTCCTTCCTAGGCAGTGCCGGCGTGTCGCTGCTGTCGTTCTTCGTGTTTATCGTGGTCTGGCTGCTGACCCTGCCGCTGAACCTGATCCCGCTGTTCGCGCTCTTCGTTCAACCCGTGCTGTGGGGCTGGCTGGCCTACCGCGTGATGACCTACGACGCACTGGCCGATTTTGCAGATGCGGACGAGCGCCGCAGCATCGTGCAGCAGCAGCGCTGGCCGCTGCTGGCGATCGGCATCGCTACCGGCAGCCTCGGCGCAGCGCCCGGCCTGCTGTGGCTGGGCGGCGTGCTGTCGGTGATTTTCTTCCCGGTCCTCGCCGCATTCGCGATCTGGCTTTACCTGCTGATTTTCATCTTCAGCGGCCTGTGGTTCCAGTATTTCTGCCTCGACGCACTGCAGCGACTGCGCAGCGCACCGCCGCCTGCGGCGGAACCCGGGCGTATCATCGACATCAACTAGACAAGCAAGAGCAAGCCCATGGCCTTCGGCATCATCATCATCGGCGACGAAATCCTGTCCGGCCGCCGCAGCGACAAGCACCTCGCAAAAATCATCGAACTGCTCGGCGAGCGCGGCCTGTCGCTCGACTGGGCGGAGTACATCGGCGACGATCCGCAGCGCATCACCGCGACGCTGGCCCGCTCGCTGGCCAGCAGCGACATCGTGTTCAGCTGCGGGGGCATCGGCGCGACGCCGGACGACCACACCCGGCAGTGCGCGGCGGATGCGCTCGGCGTCCCGCTGGTCCTGCATGCGGAAGCGAAGTCGCTGATCCAGCAGCGCATCATCGAGATGGCCGACGGCGATCCGCAGAAGGCCAATCTCGACTCCGCGGAAAACCTGCACCGCCTGAAGATGGGCGAGTTCCCGGTCGGCGCGGAGATCATCCCGAACGCCTACAACAAGATTCCCGGCTTCGCCTTGCGCAACGCGCAGGGCGGCGCGCACTACTTCGTGCCGGGTTTCCCGGTCATGGCCGAGCCGATGATGGCCTGGGCGCTCGACACCCACCATGCCGACCTGTTCCA
>JAIXTG010000239.1 GCA_027484285.1 Oxalobacteraceae bacterium
GCATTCGAGGTGAGCAGGATCAGGGTATTGCGGAAATCGATGGGCGTGCCTTCCGCATCGTCCATCGTGCCCTTGTCGAACACCTGGTAGAACAGCTCCAGCACGTCCGGATGGGCTTTTTCCATTTCGTCCAGCAGCACCAGGCTGTAGGGCTGGCGGCGTACCGCCTCGGTCAGCATGCCGCCGCGTCCGTAACCGACATAGCCGGGTGGCGCTCCCTTCAGGCCCGATACCGAGTGCGCCTCCTGATATTCGGACATGTTCACGGTGATCATGTTCTGCGTGCCGCCGTACAGCAATTCGGCGAGCTGGCAGGCGGTCTCGGTTTTGCCGACGCCGCTGGGGCCCACGAGCAGGAATACGCCGACCGGCTTGCCCGGGTCGTCCAGTCCGGCGCGATGACTGCGGATGCGGCGCGCAATCGCGTCCAGCGCGGAGTCCTGGCCGACGATCCGCTGCTTCAGCCGGCGGTCGAGCTCGAGCACCGACTGCTGCTCGTCGGCCAGCATCCTTCCCAGCGGAATGCCGGTCCAGCCGGACAGCACATCGGCCACCGACTGCCGGTCGACGGCCTGGCCGCCATGGGAAGCGATGCGCGCGCAGGCTGTATCAAGCACGCTGATCGCCTTGTCCGGCAACTGGCGCGAGCGCAGGTAGCGCTGCGACAGGCGCACCGCGTCCCGCACCGCATCCTCCGCAATCGTGACCCGGTGATGGCTCTCCAGCCGCGGCACGACGCCGCGCAGCATGGCGATGGCCCCATCTTCATCCGGTTCTTCCACTTTCACGACCTGGAAGCGCCGCGTCAGCGCCGGATCGCGTTCGATGGTTTGCTTGTATTCCGACCAGGTGGTGGCGGCGATCGTGCGCAGCTCGCCGCGCGCCAGTGCCGGCTTGAGCAGGTTGGCTGCATCGCCGACGCCTTCACGGCCGCCGGCGCCGATCAGCTGGTGCGCTTCATCGATGAACAGCACCACCGGCGGCACCGCTGCCTTGACCTCGACGATGACGTCTTTCAGCCGCCGCTCGAATTCGCCGCGCATGCCGGCGCCCGCCTGCAGCAGGCCGAGATCCAGCGCCCGCACCGAGATGCCTTGCAACAGTGGCGGCACGTCGCCGGCGACCACGCGCTGCGCAAAGCCTTCGACCACCGCAGTCTTGCCGACCCCGGCCTCGCCGGTCAGGATGGGGTTGTTCTGCCGGCGCCGCATCAGCACCTCGACCAGCTGCCGGATCTCCACGTCGCGCCCGACGACCGGGTCGAGCCCGCCGGCGGCTGCCTGCGCAGTCAGGTCGATGGTGTACTGGTCGAGTGCCGGCGTCCGGGTCGTTGCGGTCGGCGAGGGCAGGGGCGTTGCGCCGGCGGCCATGCGCAGTTCGCTGCGCAGCGCATCGCGCGGAATCTGCAGCAGGTTGGGCGCCGACTCGAGCAGCAGTCCGCGCATGCTGCCGGATTCGAGCGCGGCCAGCAGCACGCAGCCGGCACTGATCTGCGATTCGCCCAGCTGCATCGAGGCGATCACCCATGCCTGTTCCAGCAGCGGCGGCAGGTGCTCGGACAGCACCGGCGTCCCGCCGTTGCCGCGCTTGAGGCGCTCGAGTGCCTGCTGCAGCTGTTCACGGGTACGCGGCACCGACAGCTTGAAACCGGCCAGCAGCCGCGCCAGCGAGCCGTCGGCATCGCGCAGCAGTTCGGCCAGCAGGTGTTCGGGGTCGACGCTGAAATGCGTGCTTTGCGCGCACAGCTCGGCGGCGCGCTCCATCGCAGCGCGGCTCTCGGCGTCCAGCCGCAGGATCAGGGTACGCAGTTCAGTGCTCATGGCCCGCACATTCGAAGGTGAAGCGCGCCGCCTGCGGCGTTGCGCCGTTCTCGCCCATCCAGGCATTCCAGCCGAGTCGCGGTGCGCCCGAGGCTGAAAGCCGGCCCGCAGGCAGCTCGCCGGCTGCCGGCGTCAAGCATACGTCGATGCGCAAGGCGCTGGGCATGAAGTTACGCACGGCGGCCTTGAAGTCCTCGTGCAGCGCGCCGCCCGGCAGCAGCTGCATCAGCCGCGCCAGCGCCTGCCCGTCCACGCTCAGCCGCACGGCGGCCGACTGGTCCCATACGCGGCGGCCGACGAAGGCCGTGCGTCCCAGCTGCGGTGCGCGCACGCGGTCCCCGAGTGCGGTGAGCTCATCGGCCTCCAGCCGCTGCCAGCCGCCGACGAACTGCTCGCCGCGGAATGGCATGGCATAGCGGTCCGTCAGCAGCGCGCACAGCGCTGCCATCGAGCGCGGCGCGCCGCCCAGCAGGCCGGCATGCCGCAGGCGCGGCGCGTGCGCGTTGCGTGCATCCGCCTGCAGTCCGCACAGCCGCACGCTGGCGCGGGCCACGGTCGAGGCCTGCGGCGATGCCCAGCCCAGGCCGATGCGGCGGCGCTTGCGGTTCAGGTAGAGCAGCGACAGCAGGCGGTGGTGAAAAATGTCGAGGAAGTCGCTGCCTGCGAAATCTTTCGCCGCACGGCGCTCCAGCAGCAGTTCGGTGAACGCGGTTGGCAACGGGCCTGCGTGCCCGGCCAGCGACAGGGCCGGCGTCGACAGGCTGAAGGCTTCGCCGGTGATGGGCGCGCGGCGGACGGCCCTGACGTCGCTGGCCTCGAAGCCCAGCGACAGGTGGCTCTGCAGCCGCACCGCCTCGATACCGGGCTCGCCGAGCTCGGCGCGGCCCTCGGCCACGCCCTCGCGCTCGAGCAGGCTGATGGCCTGGAACAGGTCGAAGCCCTGCGGCTGCTCAAGCAGCCGGTCTGGCAGCGGCGTATCGGCGGCCCGCATTACAGCAGCTCCCGGTTGCCGGCCATCGGCTGCCATTGCACCAGGCATTCATCGCCGCGCCAGACGCCCAGCTCGACAAAGGAATTCACCGTCGTATACAGCGCAAAGAAATGGGCGAGCACCGCCGAAAACAGCACGGTCGACGAACCCACGAAGGCGTCGGTGTCGAGCTCCAGCCTCAGGCCAGTGCCGCGGCAGTGGCCGCGCCAGGCCTCGCCGCCGATCTGGCGGGTGACAGGGCGGGCCTGCAGTCCGGCGATGCCGCGGATCTGCTCGAGATCGCGCTGCTGGTCGGAGGCGAACAGTGCCAGCATTTCGCGCAGCTGGTCGCGGCCTGTATCGCCGCCGGCCAGCGCGCCGTGGTTCAGCGACAGCAGCGAGGCCAGTCGCCAGACGGTTTCCGCGTCCAGCGGCGGATTGCGCTGCGGCGAGGGCTCGACCAGGCAGCGGATCGACAGCCCGCCGGGCATGCCCTCGCCACGCAGGCGCGTGTCGCGCGTGACCTGTTCGGCGAGCCCGCGGTTGGTGCACAGCGTACGCGCGTAAATCACCGGGGCGGCAGGGGCACGGCGCATGCTGCGCTGGTCGACGAAGGACAGGAACATGTCGGTGCCGGTAATGCCGCGCCGCAGGCTGCGCTCGCGCCGTGCAGACCAGTAGACGCCATCCTGCGGCGGACTGAAGTGGTCGAGCGATGAAAACTGCGGAATCGGCAGCGGGCGGTCGGAGCCGGGATCGGAGGCAGTCACCTGCTCGATGGTATGGATTTCGGCACCGGCCTCGCGCGCGCGGTCGGCCACCAGCAGCACTTCATGCTGCGTATGGTCGAACTGCACCGGTTCGGACGTGCGGGGAAACAGGTTGACCGCCACCACGCAGCCGAGCCGCAGGTTGTCGGACGACAGCTGGCGCAGCTTGCGGGTGCTGCCGCCCGCATCGATCCTGAGCGTAAAACTGTCGCCGGCCAGCTTCAGCGCGCGCAGCCCGTGCAGGTCGAAAAAATGGAATTTCTGCGGGAATGCGAAATACTCCTGCAGCAGCGCATAGGCGGGGTGCGCGCCCGGCGCAGCCGGCAGTACTGCATGCTCCGGGTCGAAGCCGACCCGCCGGCAGCAGGACGGCGGCAGCCGCTGCACGCGGCCATCGGACTGCTCGACCTGCAGCTGCCGCAGGCGCACGGCGAGGCATTCATACAGCGTTGCTACCGTGCCCCAGTCGCCGCTGAGGTGAAGGCGCAGGCTGTCGAGTTCGAGTTCCGCCAGGTCGGTACCCGGATGCGCCGCAATCCTGAGCGCGATCCGGCCTTCCTCATCGATCGTCGCGTCGGTGACGGCGAGTGGCCACAGCGTGCTGTCCCATGCGGTGCGAAAGCGTACCTCTTCGCCGCTGTCGGCCGCGGCGACCAGGGCGCTGTGGCGCGCCACCTTCAGCCCGGCGGTGACCTTGCCCTGCGCGCCGTTCAATCCCATCTGGACCACGGTCATCGACGGTATCGGCGCCAGCAGCGACGGGCAAAGATTGTCCAGCAGGGCGGTGGCGACCTGCGGAAACTCGGCATCGATGTCGCGCCGGACACGCGCAGTCAGGAAGGCGACCGACTCGAGCAGCCGCTCGGTATGCGGGTCGCGCGATTCGCCGCCGTGCAGGTCAAGGCGGGCGCCGATTTTGGGATAACGTCGTGCGAATTCCTGCCCCTGCGTACGCAGCCAGGAAAGTTCTCGCAGGTAGTAGTCGAGGATGTCGTTGTCGGAGACGTTCATCTGGCAGCCTCGGCCGCAGGGGCCAGGTATTCGCCGGTGGCCAGCGTGAAATTGATCCGGCGCACGGTTTGCGCCACCCGGATGCTGGCCGCAATGCAGAACAGCGCGATTGTCTTGCCGGAACTGCCGTCGACCAGGGTCACATCGACCTCGGCCACGCGCGGCTCGAAGGCAGCAATCGCGCGTTTAATCGCCGCAGCAATCAGCCGGCGGTCGGCCTCGCTCTGCGCGGACCGCGCGCTGTAGTCGGGGATGCCATAGTCGAGCACCGTCAGCGGTTCCTTGACGAAGCGGTCGATCGGCAGCCGAGAGCGCGAATTCAACAGGCGCCGCAGCTCGCGCAGCACCGATGCCTCGACGCCCGCGATCGATAGCGCATCACCGCTTTCCCCGGGGTCGGCGGCGCGCTGGTCCAGCTTGTCGAACAGCGGGATGGCACTGCCCGGAATCAGGCGCGACATCAGTGTTCACCCTGCAGCGTGCCGTCGATCGCGCCCGGCGATCAGGCAGCGGTGTTGGTGGTGATGTCCCAGCCGAAGGCGGTTTTGCCGCCGGTCGCGTTTTCCGGATCCTGGGCGGTGTACTCCATCGCACACTTGGTGTAGTTGATGGTGAACGTGTCCATCGGCACCTTGCCCTCGCCGTAGCCGCCGGTCGAGATCTGCGAAATGATCGGATTGGTGAGCGTGATCGACATCACTTCCTTGTACTCGCCGCCGGAAATGCGGCCGACCTGCAGCTTGGCCTCGCCGAGGCTGGTGCCGGCCGTGCAATTGGCATACAGGGTGGGCGTCGCCGCATCGACAGCCTTGGTGAATTCCATTTCCTGGAAGCGGGCGCGGCCGGTCGAGCGCTTGGAGTTGGCCACGTTCACGTCCAGCGGCAGGTCGACTGCGAAGGTCCAGGTAGCGACCATCATCGCGCCGGCATCGGGGCCGGTGATCAGGTTCTCGCCAGCGACGTCCTTGATGGTCAGCGTGTAAATGTCGCCGGACAGCGGCATCGACGACAGGCCCTCATTGAAATTCATGCTGCGGGCGAAATTCGGTATGTTCATTGCGGCCATGGTTTACTCCAGTGCGATGTCAGTGTGAGCGCAGGGCAGGTCAGGCGGCCGGTGCCGGCAGCTCAGCCACCATGCGGATCGATGCAGTCAGCTCTTCCATCTGGAAGTGCGGCCGCACGAACACCACTGCGGTGTAGGCGCCCGGCTTGCCGGCGACTTCACTGACGTCGATGCGGGCTGACGCCAGCGGCAGTTTTGCCTTGGTCGCCTGCGGTGCCGATTCATTCAGGCAGATGTAGTCCGAGATCCAGGTGTTCAGGTAGTTCTGCAGCGTCGACCGGGTCTGGAAGCTGCCGATCTTGTCGCGCACGATCACCTTCACATAGTGCGCAAAGCGCGATGCGGCCAGCATGTAGGGCAGGCGGGCCGACAGCTGCGCGTTGGCATTCGCGTTGTCCTTGTTGTAGACCTTGGGCTTGTTCACCGTCTGGCCGCCGAAGAAGGCAGCGAAGTTCGATCCCTTCGAGTTCACCACGGCGATGAAGCCGAGGTCGTTCAGCTCTTTCTCCCGGCGATCGGTGATGGTCACCTCGGTCGGGCACTTCAGCGCGATGTCGCCTTCGTCGGTCTGGTAGGTGTGGGCCGGCATGCCCTCGACCTTGCCGCCGCCCTCGACGCCACGGATCGCGGTGGTCCAGCCATATTTGGCAAAGGCGTCAGTGATGCGGAGGCCCAGCTGGTAGGAGGCATTGCCCCACAGGTATTTGTCATGGTCGCGGCCGTCGACGTCTTCCTCGAACGCGAATTCCTCGACCGGAACGGTGTTCGCGCCGAACGGCAGGCGGGCGAGGTAGCGCGGCAGGGTCAGCGCCACATAGCGCGAATCCTCGGATTCGCGGAAAGCTTTCCAGGTCACCAGTTCGGCGCTCTCGAAGATTTTCGCCATGTCGCGCGGCACGCCGAGCTCGGTGAAGCTCTTCATGTCGAACAGCGCAGGTGCCGCAGCGGCGATGAAAGGCGCGTGCGCAGCGGCGGCTACCTTGGACATGCGCTCGAGCAGCGCGACGTCCTGCGGATGACGGCCGAAGTAGTAGTCGCCGATCAGCACCGAGTATGGATTGCCGCCGAAGGTACCGTATTCTTCCTCGTAGATTTTCTTGAACAGCACGCTGGTGTCGTAGTCGACCGCGGTCTCGAGGTCGTTCAGCAGTTCTTTCTTGCTGACTGCCATCAGGCGGATCTTCAGCCGCGTGCTGGTCTCGCTGCCGAACACGAAGTCGTGCAGGCCGCGCCACGACGCTTCCAGCGCCTGGAATTCCGGATGATGCAGGATGGCGTTGAGCTGCGAGGTCAGCAGTCCGTCGATTTCGGCGATGCGCTCGTTGATCATCGCGACCACGCCCTTGTCCGGGCTGAATTTCATGTCCTCGTCGAGGATCTGCGCGGCGAATTGCCCGATCAGCTTCTTCGCATAGGTTTCCTGCGAAGGCTCATTGGCCATCTTGCCGTTCTGGACGATCTGGTCGAGCAGGCTGCCGGAGCCGGATGCGCCCGAATCTGATGCGGAGGATTTCGTGTCTGCCATGTCAATCACCTGTGAGAGTCAGGGTGCAGCGGGCCGTCACTCGGCCGCCGGAGCGTCGTCGGCCTTCTTGCCGGCCTTCTTGTCGTCTTTTTTGTCTTCCTGCGCGGCCGGGGCGTCGCCCTCGGTCGCAGCACGGATCTGCTTCAGGTCGTCGGTGTTGCCGACCACGCTGGCGAGCAGGCCGTCGAGGTCGTCATTGCCGTCGAGCTTGGCCAGCAGGTCGCGCAGCTCGAGCCGTGCCTGCAGCAGTTTCTGCAGCCGCGGTACCTGTCGCACGATCGCTTCCGGGTGGAAGTCGGCGAACTTGGCCAGGTTGAGCTCGACCTTCAGGTTGCCTTCGCCCTTCATGGTGTCCGGCACGCTGATGTCGAGCCGCGGGGCGATCTTGGCCATGATTTCGTCGAAGTTGTCGCGGTCGATTTCGACAAAGCGACGGTCTTTCATCTTCGGCGGCGTCGAGGCCGGCTTGCCCATCAGGTCGGCCATGACGCCCACCACCAGCGGCAACTCGCGCTTCTCGATTGCGTCGCCGATTTCGACGTCATAAGTGATTTGAACGCGGGGCGGACGATTGCGTCCCACCCATTTCTGCAAGCTGTCAGCCATAGCTACTTACCCCTTCGAGGAAACCCGCGGTTTGCCAAGAACCCACTGACGGGTCCGCAATTTTGGTTCTTCGCGGCAATACTAAATCATACTTTAGTATGAGTGCAAGACAAAAATTAAGCCAAAGAAAGATTTTTCAGCGCAACTTGTTCAAGAGCTTGTCGGCCATGACTGCCGCCAGCCGGCTGCGCATGCGGGTCAGCGACAGGCGTTCCTGCTCGACGCGTGCTGCGTCCTGGATCTGGTCGATCAGGCGGGTCTTGGCCTTGTCAATCGAGTGCTGGGTCATCTGCAGTTCGGCGCGCAGTTGTTCCCGCCGGTCGATCTTTGCCGACAGGTCGTTCAGCGAATCGGTAATTGCATGCCAGGGACTGGCGCCGCCCTCGGCGCTGCCCTCGTACAGCTGGGAAAACAGCAGGTTCAGGTTCTCGCCCAGCTCGGAGAGTGTCTCGGCAGAATGCGGTTGTCCCTGCTCGGCGGCGATCGACGAGATCGCGCGGTCGACCAGCAGGTTGGTCTCGGCGACGCGGCGCGCCAGGTCGCCGAAGCCGGGCGGCAGCCGGCCGGGCAGCTCGTCATCTCCGGCCGCTGCATCAAAGTCGACGCGCGAACTGCTCGGGGTTGCGCTGCGCGGTGCAGGCGATCCGGCGGGCCCCTGGAAGGCGCGGCCGAACGGGTGCTCGGGCGCGCGCTCGCTGCGCGAGCCCGATTGCCCCGGCTCTTCCCCCGGCCATCCTCCGCCCTGCGAATACGGTGGCTTTTGCATGGATTCAGTTGCTCCTTTTGCTACGCCGCGATATCAGACTAAAGTATAATACGCGATGTATCTTGAAAGAAACAATTCGTGAAAGTAATTTTTTACGCACCGGGTACCGGAGGTGGGCTTGCTCCACGTGACTGATCCGTTCTGGCCGCTGGGGCTGGCGCTGGCGGCAGCGGCCGGCCTGCTGGCGCTGTGGTGGGCACTGCGGCGCCGCAGCCGCGAGCAGCGGGCCAGCCTGCGCATCGACGGCCTGCTGCAGGAGCTCGCGCGCCGCCGGGCCGAGCTGCGCGAAGCCGAGCTGGAACGTTCGCGCTTCCTTGCCGCCTTCAGCCACGACCTGAAGCAGCCGATGCAGGCCATCAATCTGTACCTTGGCGGTATCGAGCGCAGCCTAGCGCAGCCGGGCCTGGTGCGGGAAGAGCGCCTGCGTGCGCAGGAAAGCCTGTTGCGGCTGCGCCAGGGCATCGGCTACATGAACGAGGTGTTCGACTCGGTGCTCGATATCAGCCGGCTCGACAGTGGCGCGCTGACAGTGGCGTCGGAGCGTGTCCACCTGCATGCCTTTTGCGAGGGGCTGCTGCGCCAGCATCGGCGGATGGCGGACGACCTCGGGCTGACGCTGCAGCTGAGGATGGGTGGCATGGAGCGGGCGTTCGTACAGACCGATCCAAGGCTGCTGGAGCGTATCCTGCGCAACTTTCTCAGCAATGCGCTGCGCTACACGCGCCGCGGCGGCATCCGGCTGCGTGTATCTCAGCAAGGCATGCAATGCCGGATCGCCGTGGTCGATACCGGTGCCGGCGTCGCTGCCGCGATGCGCAAGAAAATTTTCGAAGAATTCATGCGCGGCGACAGCGCCGCGATGGCAGTGCAGGGGGTCGGCCTCGGGCTGTCGATCGCGCGGCGCCTGGCAGCGCGCATCGGCGCGCGCATTTCACTGCGCAGCCATCTCGGCCTGGGCTCGGCGTTTGCGATCGACCTGCCGCTCTCGCCCGGCGAACTGTCGGATGCCGAGCAGATCGCGCTGCAGGAGGCGCGCATCCTGCAGGCAGTGCTGCCTCAGCTGGTGGTCAGTGCGCCCGCCAATACGCTGCTGGTCAGCATCGACGGCGATCCCGAGATCGCGCATGCGTTGCAGCTGGTCGCGCCGGGACTGGGTGTCGAGGTGCTGGCCGTGGCCTCGTCCGGCGACGCGATACGCGAACTGGCGCGCATCGATCGGGTGCCCTCGCTGCTGCTGGTGGATGCGCAGCTGCAGTCGGAGCCGGCGATGCAGGCGGTGGCGCGCATCAATGACGAATTCAATGCCGAGTTCCCGCTGATCCTGTGCAGCGACGAGCCGCTGCTGGCGGTGCCGCCCGGCCGGGTGACGGTGCTGCAGCGGCCGTTCAGTGCCGACCGGCTGCGCGATGCGATCAACCAGAGCCTGTCCAGCCTGCGCAGCTGAGGCGGGGTTCAGTGATTGTTGCTGAACAGGCCGAGCCGTTGTGCGACCAGGACTGCCTGCGTGCGGCTGCTGACCTGCAGTTCGCGGAAAATCGCTCCCACATGCGACTTGGCGGTGATCTCGCTGATGCCGAGGCTGTCGGCGATGTCGCGATTGCTCTTGCCCTGGCAGATCATCGCCAGCACTTGCACCTGACGTTCGGTCAGGGCGACCTTGTTCAGTGAGCTGCTGTCGGCCAGCCCGTGCGCCGACAGCCAGGTCGCGCGAATCAGGTTGCCGTCGATGGCCTGCGCGACGATGGTGACGGTGTCATCCAGTGCAGCAGCCTTGCTGATGAAGGCCGATGCGCCGGCACCGAGTGCTGCGCCGACCTGCAGTTCGTCATCGTTGCCGGAGATCGTGATTACCTTCACCGAATCGCCCAGGGCAGTGACTGCACTGATGGCTTCCAGCCCGCCCAGGCCGGGCAGTCCGAGGTCCATCAGCACCCACCACGGATGCTCGTTTTTTTTCCGCAATTCGGACTTCAGCAGTGCGATGCCGGATTCGGCGTCGCCGCAGGTTTCCAGCCGCAATTTCGGGAAACGCGCACGCAGTGCATCAGCCAGCGCGACGCGGATCATCGGATGGTCGTCAATGATCAGCAGGGAAGCGTGAGTAGTCATCGGCGGCGATTGTAACGGACGACGGGCGCGCCGGTCCGGTTTCAGTGCAGTGTCGCGAGCGCCAGCATCAGTCCGGACAGCACCAGGCAGAGCACCAGTGCCACCAGCATCGGCGATCCCTGCCGGCGCTGTTCCGCCGGTGGCGGCAGTTCGCATGCCGGCAGCGACGCGAGCAGGTCGAGCGAGGCCAGTGGCAGGTGCTGCCATGCCTCGCGCGGCACGCCGCCTGCCGGCCCGCGCACGGTGGTCTCGGTTGCCTGTTCGTCGCCCTGCATGAAATGGTCGCGCGGCAGGCCGAGTGCCAGGGCAATGCGGCGTGCACAGTCGATCCGGTGCGCCTCGTTCACAAAGCCGCGGTCACTGCCTTCCTCGATCGCCTGCACTTGCTGTTCGCTCAGTCCGGCCAGCATCGCCAGAATCGACGTCGACAGTTTGTGTTCGCGGCGCGCCCGCTCGATCTGGCGACCGAGCACTGCGCCGGCCTCATGCCCGCTCATGGCCGGCCTCCGTTGCCGTCCGCGCACGGGGCACTGGCGCCGCTGGCGCGTGCCTCGTCGACCAGCATCAGCCGCACCCGGTAGAAGGGCTTTTGCTCTGGTGTCAGCAGGCGCCGCACGCATACCGCCAGCCCGCCGCCGCTGCGCAGCCGCAGCCAGGCCTTCGCTTCGGGCGCGCTGGCAATCGATCCTTCCAGATGGCTGATTTCGCTGTCGCTGGCCGACAGGATCCGCAGCTTGTCCCAGAACAGGCCGGCGCCCGCATAGCGGTCGACCGGCTCCATCAGCCGGAACCAGCCATCGGCCATGGCGCCGATTGCAAAATGCTGGTCGAGCAGGCCGGTGGCCTCGTGCACGTCGTCGCTGCGCGAGTCGACCAGCAGCTGGCGCACGCCGGCGAAGTCGAACGGCAGCGGCTCGATCTGGAGCAGGTGATAGGACTGGCCACGGCATTCCACCGCGCTCATCCGGATCTGCATCAGCTGCGCCTGGTGGTCTGGCCGCTCGAACAGGCCGCGCACCAGCTGGTTGCCGGCTGGCTGTACCGCGACGAACAGGCTTTCCAGCGTGCGTCCCGCCAGTTCCGGGTAACCGAGCTGGCGGCGGGCGTCGGCAGTGGCGAACAGGATTCGTCCGCCTTGGTCGGATACCAGCGCCTTGGCCGGCAGCTGATAAAACGCCTGCGCCGCCACCCGCAAGTCGGTCACAGCCTGGTTGGCTGCGGCAACCAGCGCCTGCTGCAGCCGCTCGTCGCGCTCGCTGCGGCGTGCGACGAACAGCTGCAGCAGTACTGCGGTCATCATCAGTTTCAGTAGCAGCCAGAGCAGTCCGGCGCCTTCCAGCAATGGCTGGAGGGCGGTTAACGGTGACGGCGATCCGGCCAGCAGCAGGATCACCAGCAGCCATAGCAGCGCCGCCATGCCGCTCAGCAGCGCGAGCGAGCGCAGCGGCCGGGTGGATTCGCGAAACAGCCGCGCATGGCGCACGCCTTCGGCAGCGGCGGCAATAAGCACGACGCACAGCAGCACCGAGGCCATCAGCATGCCGCCGATTCCCGTGCCACGGGACGGCAGCGCCTGGACGCCGGCTGCCAGTGCCGCGGCTGCCAGCAGCACCAGCGGCAGGAATGCCCGGCCGTCGGGCGAGCGGTTGGCGGCGGCCCCGGCCAGTGCGGCCACGGCGATCAGGTCGAAGGCGAGGAACGGTGTCAGGTCGCCGTCAATGCGGTAGCCATCGGCGACCAGCAGCGCCAGCGGATGGCCGAGGCCGGCCGCGATCGCCAGCCAGCCGAAGCCCTCGGAAGCGCTGGCCGTGCCGCCACGCGGCAGCACCATCACGACCAGCGCCAGCGACGCGAGCACGAAGAACAGCGCATGGCTGGCGACGATGCTCATCGCGGTACCTCCGCCGGAGCCGGCGCATCGGATTCAGGCGGGTTCGGTGCATGGGGGAAGGCGGCCGGCGGTTCGCCGGCCAATTGCACGCTGCCGGTGACCGTCCGGGCCGGTGGCGTCGCGGCATGGCGCGATCCGTCATCCGATCGCCAGGGAGCTGCCGGCAGCAGCGCCAGCAGCAGCACGGCCGCCATGGCGAACATGCCGCCGAC
Source organism: Oxalobacteraceae bacterium (assembly GCA_027484285.1). Taxonomy (GTDB): domain Bacteria; phylum Pseudomonadota; class Gammaproteobacteria; order Burkholderiales; family Burkholderiaceae_D; genus Pernthalerella. Next base: position 12,747 of record JAIXTG010000239.1, read on the forward strand.
TTGCAGCCGTGACGGCCCGAAGGCGCGTGCGGGCGGTGCTGCATCGGAGCCTCCCCGCTGCCGAGCCGGTTCGGCAGCGGTATCGTCGTTTTCATCGTCCAGCGTCCAGCAGGCCACATGGTCGCCCATGCGGCGCATGCGGATGCCGGTCTCGCCTGCACGGGACCCGTCGAACAGCGCGACCAGCCGCAGCAGGCGCGTGCCTGCTGCGAGGCGCAGTATCTGGTCGAATTCCTGCGGTGGCAGGGCCTGCGCATCCGGTATGAACAGCACGCAGCCGCGCTCGTCCGGACTGCCGGCCGGCACGGCAGGGCGGCCGGGCGACGCGGCGGAAATGCGCGACAGCGCCGCATCGAAACGGCACAGCATCAGGTCGGCGACGATCGCCTCCAGCCGCCTGGGCTGGTAGGCCTCTACCCGCCAGCCGTGCGACTGCGCGAGGGCGCGCGCCAGGGCCCCCGCGTAGATGCCCAGCCGAGAGCAATCGCCGCTGACCATGGCCAGGTGCAGGCCGTCTGCCACCAGCGCGCGCTGGACAGCTGCGAAATGCTCTTGGTCGTGGACAGGTATCGGTTGGGCCATGGGCGAATGCGGGTTCGCCGGTCGCGCGGCGCACGAGCGGCAGAATGCCCGAGATTATACTTAAGTATCAGTCTTTGACCACAGGGAATCGGAGCAGGTAACGAAATTTGTCGCTTCTGCAAACAGCATGAGTCGAGACTTTTTGATCAAGTGCGTGGAAAGCGCCGGAGGGCTGCGGTATACGGGGCGCTGGCCGGACCGCGTCAGGCGGTCCGGATTCGTTCAACGCCAAGGGAGTTTCCGATGCTGAAAGACAAGGTAGCGATCGTGACCGGTGCAGCGTCCGGCATAGGCCGGGCGATCGGGCTGGCTTTTGCGCGCGAGGGTGCGCGGGTGGTGGTGTCCGACATGGATGACGAGGGCGGGCACGAGAGCGTGCGGCTGATCGGGCAGCAGGGGGGCGAGGCAATCTTCGTGCGTGCCAATGTGGCTGAACCCGCCGAGATGGAGGCGCTGGTCCGCGCGGCGGTCAACCAGTACGGCGCACTGCACGTGGCCTGCAACAATGCGGGCGTCGGCGGCGAGACGCTGCCCACGGCCGATTATCCGGTCGATGAATGGAACCGGGTCCTGTCCGTCAATCTGTCCGGGGTGTTTTTCGGTATGAAGTACCAGCTGCCGGCGATGCTCAAGGCAGGCGGCGGCTCGATCGTGAATGTGGCTTCCATCCTCGGTGCCGTTGCCTTCGCGACCGCGCCGGCCTACACCGCAGCCAAGCATGGCGTGGTCGGGCTGACCCGGTGCAGCGCGCTCGAGTATGCCGCCCGCGGTGTCAGGGTGAATGCCGTCGGGCCGGGTTTCATCCACACCCCGATGATCGGCAAGCTGGAGTCCGACCCGGCCGTCGAGAAGATGCTGGTAGCCGCGCATCCGGTCGGCCGGCTCGGCCAGCCGGAGGAGGTGGCCGAACTGGTGGCATGGCTGGCCTCCGACCGCGCCTCTTTTGTCACCGGCGCCTACTATCCGGTTGACGGAGGCTACCTGGCCCGCTGACCCGCCGATCAGAAGCTCATCATGCCGGTCAGCCACAGCTTGTCGGTGTCGCGCTTGCGGGCACCGGCCAGCGGGTCAGCCTCGCGGAAACGCGCGTATTCGATGCGGCCCATCCACTTGCCGCGGGTCCAGGTGGCCGCGAGGTCGATTTCATCGCCGTAGTGTTTCCCGCTGCCGCCGCCGGCAGTCGCAAAACGGCGGTCCGAACCGAAGCGGTGGAGTTCGGCCAGCAGGGCGAATTCGCCGCGCTTGCCTCCGACTGTCACGAAGGTATCGCGCATGCCGGCATTGGGCGTCACCAGGAACAGGTCGGCCCAGCCCTGGAACAGGTGATTGGTGCCCAGCGGCGTCTGGAATGCCGACAGTCCGTTGTTGCTGGACAGGATTTCCTGATCGATGCGCGCAAACCAGCCGCCGTACTGCAGGCCGCCGCCCAGCCGGCCGTAATAGCTGTCGATGCTGGCGGCACCCTCCTTGTACGGATCCTGTTTCGCATATTCGGCGGTGTACTGCAGTTTCCAGTCCGGCGCCACGGGTCGCGCGCCATCCAGGCGGACGCCGACCGTGCGGGTCGAGGTCGGCTGCAGCGCAGCCGCATCCCAGCCCACCAGATACCCGTAGCCGACCAGGTTCTCGGTCGGGGAAATGCGGTAGCGGGCGTTGACGATGCTGATCGCGGTGTCCTGGCGCAGTGTCGAGACCTGGGTCACCTGGCTGAAATGTGCGGCGAACACGGTGGTATCGGGCAGCAGTCCCTTGTTCTCCACCGAGATGCCGTCGAATACCTGCATCACCTGCCGGAACTCGACATTGCCGACAAAGCGCACGTTGTCGAGCTTGACGGACTGCCTGCCGGCCCGCAGCCGCGTATTGCGCATGCCGGTCCAGTCGGCATACAGCTGGTTCACGCCGGTGTAATCGGGATCGGCGATCACCGGGAAGCTGCCGCGGCCGGGCTGCGGCAGGCCCTTGTCGCGGTTGTCGTAATCGTTGTCGAACACTGCGACATTGATCAGTTGCGCGCCGATGCTGACATCGTGGAAAGGGGCGGTCTGCCAGCCGACCAGGCTGCGCAGGGTGAGCGCATTCGCATCGTCGGCTTTGCCGTCCTGCCGAACCTGCTCGTTTCGCAGCCGGAAGCTGGTGAGCGGACTGCCGCTGGCGGCGGCTTCAGCGAGACTGCTGGCAGGGGCGGGGGGCGTGGCATGGGCAGAAGTGGCCAGCAACAGCATTGCAAGGCCGGCAAGGGCGGTCGTCTTCAACATGGCTCCATCATCGGGGTGAGGCAGGCCGCTTGCGCCGCGCCTGTGCGCCGTCATTGGCGCCGGCGGGTGTCAGCAATTGCCGTGCCACCCGGGTTCGGCGTGTTTCGTCGCCCTGCCTGCACAGTCACGGTGAAGCCGCACCATGAAGTCGCCTGAAAAGAACAGCGCGTATACTCGCGGCGCGACTTGTCAATCACGCCAGACTGCCTGATGAACGCTATAGAGAAAACCCTCGACGCACTTGCCCAGACCTCGGCCGACGCCTTGTATGAGCGCGCGCTTGCACTGCGCCACGGGGAGGGAGTGCGGGTGAATTACGCGGCCGCCCATCGCTTCTTCCTGCTGTCGGCACTGATGGGCAGGCCGGCAGCGCGCTACCAGCTGGCACAGATGAACCTGCGCGGCGAAGGGCGGGCAGCGGACCGCCTGCGCGCCGCGATGTGGCTGCTGCTGGCCATGGGCCGCAATGATGCGCACACCGCTCGCAGCCTGCAGCAGCTGGAGGCTGAACTGACGCGCGCCGAGCAGAGGGAAGTCACGCGCCAGGCGGACGAGTTCGAGCGCGCCGTGGCGGTGTTCCAGCGCGCGCTGGCGGGTGCTGATCCGGAGGCGATGGTGGCGCTGGGCGAGCAGCTTGCGCAGGGCCGGGGCGTCGACCGCGATCCGGAAATGGCCTCCGAGTGGTACCGGCGCGCGCTGGCGTTCCGTCATCCGCCGGCGCAGACCCGGCTCGGGCTCGCGTACCTGAACGGAGAGGGTGTCGAGCGACATCAGGGAGAGGGGCAGCGCCTGCTGCGGCTGGCCGCTGCGCAGGGCTATCCTGAAGCGCAGTACCAGCTCGCGCAGTCGCTGATGGAGCAGACCGCCGGGCGCAGCGAGGCGATCAGGCTGCTCGGGCAGGCAGCGGCAAGCGGCCATGCAGCTGCGCAGGTCCGGCTGGGCGAGCTGTACAAGCTGGGCGAGATACCGCTGGCTGGCACAGACGGGCAGCGCAGCGCCAGCAGCCGGCGCGAGACCGATCCTCACTTGATGCTGGCGCGCGAGTGGTTCGAGAAGGCCGCCGCGCAGGGCCTGGTCGATGCCCGCTTCGAACTGGGCCTGATGTACGCACAGGGGCTGGGTACCCGCCAGGACTTTGTACGCGCGGCCGAGTGCTACCTCGCGGCGGCGAACGACGGCCACGCGAAAGCCCAGTTCAACCTCGGCTTCCTGTACGCCCACGGGCAGGGGGTGGAGCAGGACTACGGCAAGGCCTATCAGTGGTACCGGATCAGCGAGCGCTCCGGCTACGCGCTCGCGCAGCAGAATGCCGGATTGCTGCTCAAGAAGCTCGGCAATGAAGAGCGCGAAATGGCGGAATGGCGGATCGACAGCTTCTTCAGTGGCGGCTAGCGTCGCTGGCGCGCTGCGGCTCGTGCCTAGCCCGCAGGCGAGTCGGGCGCCGCTGATATAGCTCAACGCGATCGACTAGACTGTTCTTTTGCCGAACAATCAGAAACGTCCTAGCCGGTCTCTCTGCTAGGCTGACCAAATGCGATCTCCGCACCTTTATCCGGTCATTGACTGACGATGTCTGTCATTCGCGAGCGGATGAAACTATCGCGGCGCAGCATGCTCAGACCGCAGACTCGACGACGGCCGGACCGGTGGTTGTCGCTGCGGACATCCAATCACTTTTTTAGCGAGGAACCCAATGAAGAAACTGCTTTGCCTCCTGGCGGCGGCCTTGCTCGCCGCCTGCGGCAGTATGCCGACCAGCAGCCAGTTCGGCCCGGTCAAGCATCCTGATCCCTTCCATTCCTACATCAACTAAGTCAGTCAATACCGAGGGCGACTACCGAACCATGGGTCGCATCCATGTTGTAGAATCCGAACGGTCGTGCTTAAAAATAACAGGCCGTCGGAGACAGCATGGACTTGGACTACGCGCCAGAGGACCTGGCATTTCGCGAGCATGTGCGCGCGTGGCTGGCAGATAAGCTGCCGGCCGACCTGCAGCACAAGGTACTCAATCACCAGCGGCTGAAGCGCGACGACTACCTGCGCTGGCACCGCATCGTGCATCGCCAGGGCTGGGTCGCGCCGAACTGGCCGGTCGAGCATGGCGGCACCGGCTGGAGCCGGGTGCAGCAGCACCTCTGGGAAGAGGAATGCGCGCGCGCCGGCACGCCACCCATCCTGCCGTTCGGGGTGAACATGGTGGCCCCGGTGCTGATCGCTTTCGGCAGCGAGGCGCAGAAGCGCCACTATTTGCCGCGCATCCTCTCCTGCGAAGACTGGTGGTGTCAGGGCTATTCCGAGCCCGGTTCCGGTTCCGACCTCGCGTCGCTGAAGACGCGCGCGGTGCGCGACGGCGACCACTATCTCGTCAACGGCCAGAAGACTTGGACCACGCTCGGCCAGCATGCCGACATGATGTTCTGCCTGGTACGTACCGACCCCGACGCCCGCAAGCAGGAAGGCATTTCCTTCCTGCTGATCGACATGAAGACGCCCGGCATCAGCGTGCGGCCGATCATCACCCTCGACGAGGACCATGAAGTCAATGAAGTCTTCTTCGACAACGTGAAAGTGCCGATGGCAAATCTCGTCGGCGAAGAGAACAAGGGCTGGACTTATGCGAAGTACCTGCTCGGCCATGAACGGACCGGCATTGCGGCCGTCGGCCGCTCCAAGCGCGAGCTGGTATTCCTGAAGCGGCTGGCCGCACGCGTGCAGCAGGGTGGTCGCCCGCTGCTGGACGATCCGCTGTTTGCGGCCAAACTGGCGTCGCTGGAGATCGACCTGATGGCGCTGGAAGTGACCGTGCTGCGCGTGCTGTCGCAGGAAGCGAAGCGCAAGGCGCCCGGTCCGGAGGCTTCGATGCTGAAGGTGAAGGGCACCGAGATACAGCAGCGCCTGACAGAGCTGATGGTCGAGGCCGCGGGTCCGCTCGGCCTGCCGTTCGATCCGGCCTATCTCGAGGGAGAGAGTCCGCACAGTGCGGGCGGCGATGACGATGCCGCGCCGCTGCTGCCGTACTACTTCAATTACCGGAAGACCTCGATCTATGGCGGGTCGAACGAGATCCAGAAAAACATCATCACCCAGATGATCCTCGGACTATGAGGCGCGCATGGACTTCGAACTGAACAGCGAGCAGCAGCAACTGGGCGACGCAATTGCGCGCTGGGCCGAGCGCGACTACGGCTTCGAGCGGCGCAAGGCGATCATTCGCTCCGAAACCGGCGTATCCGACGAATCCTGGCAGGCGCTGGCCGAACTGGGCGTGATGGCGCTGCCGGTCCCGTCGGACCATGGCGGTTTTGACGGTAGCGCAGTCGACCAGATGGTGGTGATGCAGGCCCTCGGTCGCGCACTGGTGGTCGAGCCGGTGTTCGCCAGCGCGCTCGGCACGCACTGCCTGGCAAGGGCCGGCGGGCAGGGCGCGTTGCTGGAAGCGGTTGCGGCCGGCACGCTGGTGCTGGCCTGCGCATTCGGCGAGCGGCAGGCACGCCATGAACTGTTCAACATCGAGATGCGCGCGGTACGCGATGCCGGCGGTTTTGTGCTGGACGGCAGCAAGCATGGCGTGCTGCACGGCGCGCAGGCCGGATGCCTGGTCGTGTCGGCGCGCAGCAGCGGACAGCCGCGCGATACCGACGGCATCTCGCTGTTCGTGCTGCCGTCCGATACGCCGGGCGTGACCCTGCACGACGCCCGCAGCAATGACGGCATGCGGATCGCGGCCATTGATTTTTCGAACGTCCGCGTGCCGGCATCGGCCTTGCTGGGCGCGGAGGGCGCGGGCTGGCCGCTGCTCGAGGCGACTGCCGATCACGGGCTCGCGCTGCTGTGTGCGGAGGCACTCGGCGTGATGGAAGCGCTGTTTGCCGCCACACTCGACTACCTGAAGACCCGCCAGCAGTTCGGCGTCGCCATCGGCCGCTTCCAGGCGCTGCAGCACCGGATGGCCGACATGTTCATCCAGCTCGAGCAGGCGCGCTCGATGACGCTGCTGGCGGCAGTGAGGGCCGGGTCGGGCGATCCGGTCGAGCGCCGCCGTATCCTGTCGGCTGCCAAGGCGAGGGTGGGCGAGGCGATGAAGTTCATCGGGCAGCAGGCGGTGCAGCTGCATGGCGGCATGGGCGTAACCAACGAGTTGCCGGCAGCCCACCTGTTCAAGCGGCTGGCCGCCATCGAGCTGACGCTGGGCGACACCGACCATCATTTGCGGCGCTTCATTGCCCAGCCCGGCATGACCGACGCCGCACACTACTGAAAAACAAGGGAAAACCATGCGCAAGTTCGAGAGTGCCGAGGCACTCGAGGCCGAGGTCGGCCGTGAAGTCGCGGTATCCGGCTGGATGACGATGAGGCAGGAGCGCGTCAACCTGTTTGCGGAAGCGACCGACGATCCGCAGTGGATTCATGTCGACGAAGCGCGGGCGCAGCGCGAGTCGCCCTTCGGCGGCACGATCGCGCACGGCTACCTGACACTGTCGCTGCTGCCGCGTTTCTTCGAAGCCGAGGTGGCGTTCCCGTTCGCCCGCATGAGCATCAACTACGGAACGAACAAGGTACGCTTCCCGTCGCCGCTGCGGGTAGGCAGGCGCGTGCGCGGCCGCTTCACGCTGCTGTCGGTCGAGCGCCTCGCCGATTGTGTGCAAAGCGTGTGGAAGTACACCGTCGAACAGGAAGACGGCGACAAGCCGGCCTGTGTGGCGGAGGTGGTGCTGCGGCAGTATTACTGAGTGCCGCTATGCCCGGTGCGCCCGCCTCACAGCAGTAAAGCCAGCCTGTCGCCAGTGTTGTCCTGCTCGCTTTTGCCAAAAGGCGCATCCAGCGAGCGGTAGGCCGCCATGTGGTCGCTTTCGGCAGCTTCGACCGGGTAAAAACTACTGCCAGTCAATCCTCTCAATGCCCGACCAGCCAGCTCTTCTATCTGCTCGGTGGCGGGTCTTTCTCTGGCTCGCGCATTGCTGATATTGAACTGCTCAAGCATGCTGAAAGCCAGTTCATCGAGGCGGTCTGCATCCGGCAGCGCCGCTGGCGGTTGTCCTGCCAAGTCCGGTAACAGAGTTTCCAGATCGGTGCGCAATTGTGTGACTGACCGGGTATCCGGTTTCGCGCTTGCTTTTGCGCGGCAGTCATCGAGAAATGCCTGTATGCGTTGTCGCAGTTCGGGTGTTGCAGCCGACGAAGGCGGGGCAACAGATTCCTGCAAGGCGAGGATCAGCACGGCGGCGCTGCTGGCAGGATGGCGTTCCGCCTGCAAAAGCCGGAGCCCGGACTGCGCCCATGCGCGGGCTCTTGCGATCGCAGCCTCACTGTCGGCAGGCTGAGCCAGCGAGGACTGCAGGTCGCGGTAGGCTTGTTCTCGCTGCTGCCGGTTCGCCCGTTTCATCGCTATGTCTTCGGTGTGGCCATGGACGCAGCGCTGCACCCCGGCCGGGGAAAGGGCATTGGCATACGGATGCGAGGTATTGACGGAAAACGATTCATCATCGGCAAACGGACCACGGTTCCAGATGACAAAATAAAAAGGATTGTTCGCGGCGGATTGGCCGTTGACGCCCGGCCAGCTCGGCTTGCCAAACAGCCGGCGGTATTGACCAATATCCGTCAGTGCTTCGGTCTGAAAATATTGCTGGATGCGATCGATTTTCTGTCCGA
>JAIXTG010000415.1 GCA_027484285.1 Oxalobacteraceae bacterium
GCTTCGGTCAGCAGCTTGTAGGCGGCACGATCGTTCAGCGGCAATTGCTCGAGGCTGAAGTCGGCCTTGTCCGGATGCAGGTGGCGGATATAGCGTACGGCACGATCGAGGATGGTCAGCGTGGTCAGGCCGAGGAAGTCGAACTTCACCAGGCCGATCGCCTCGACGTCGTCCTTGTCGAACTGCGACACCACGCCGGCATCCACGCCCTGCGTGTAGAGCGGGCAGAAGTCGGTCAGCTTGCCGGGCGCGATCAGCACGCCGCCGGCATGCATGCCGACGTTGCGCGCGATGCCTTCCACCTGCTGCGCGAGGTCGAGCAACTGCCTGACCTCTTCTTCCTTCTCCTGCCGCTCTTTCAGCAGCGGCTCTTCCTCGAGCGCATCGGCGATCGTCACCAGCTTGCCGGGCTTGAACGGGATCAGTTTCGAAATGCCGTCGCAGAAGTTGTAGCCGAAGTCGAGCACGCGGCCGACATCGCGCACTGCGCCCTTGGCCGCCATCGTGCCGAAGGTCGCGATCTGCGATACCGCCTCCTTGCCGTAGCGCTCCTTCACGTACTGGATGACGCGGTCGCGGCCTTCCTGGCAGAAGTCGATATCGAAGTCGGGCATCGATACCCGCTCCGGATTCAGGAAGCGCTCGAACAGCAGGTTGTATTCGAGCGGGTCGAGGTCGGTGATCTTCAGCGCATACGCGACCAGCGAGCCGGCACCCGAGCCGCGACCCGGGCCGACCGGCACGCCATTGTTCTTGGCCCACTGGATGAAGTCGGCCACGATCAGGAAGTAACCGGGAAAGCCCATCTTGATGATGGTGTCGGTCTCGAACTTCAGCCGCGCTTCGTATTTTTCGCGCTGGGCTTCCCGCTTCAATTCATCCGGGAACAGCTGCAGCAGCCTTTCCTGCAGGCCGGCGCTGGCCTGTGCGATCAGGAAGTCGCCGATCGACATGCCGTCCGGCGTCGGGAAATCCGGCAGCTGCGGACGGCCCAGCTGCAGGCTCAGGTTGCAGCGCTGCGCGACCAGCACGCTGTTCTGCAGCGCGGCCGGTATGTCGGCAAACAATTCGGCCATCTCGGCCTGGGTCTTGAAGTACTGCTCGCCGGTGAAGCGCTTCACGCGTCGCGTGTTGGCAAGGATTTCGCCGTCGGCGATGCAGACACGCGCTTCGTGCGCCGTGAATTCTTCGCGGTCGAGGAACTGCACCGGATGGGTCGCGACCACCGGCAGCTGCAGCTTCGCTGCCAGCTGGGTCGACTGGCGCAGCAGGTTCTCCAGCCGCGGGTTGCCGTTGCGCTGCACCTCGACATAGAAGTGCCCGGGGAAAATCTGCATCCAGCGGCGCGCGCAGCGCTCGGCCAGCGCGTCATTGCCGTTCTCCAGCGCGCAGCCGATGTCGCCGGCGTGGAAGCCCGAGAGCGCGATCAGGCCGTCCTTGGTCGCGAGCTGCTCCAGCCACTCGATGCGGATTTCGGCGCGGCCGCGGTGCTGGTTGCCGAGCCAGGCCTGGGTCAGCAGTTCGCACAGCTGCAGGTAGCCGGTGTTGTTCTTCACCAGCAGCAGCAGCCGGAACGGCTTGTCGCGGTCTTCGTCGTTGGTGATCCAGACATCGGCGCCGACAATGGGCTTGACGCCCTTGCCGCGCGCCGACTTGTAGAACTTGACCATGCCGAACAGGTTGGCGAGGTCGGTCACGGCAAGCGCCGGTTGCCGGTCCGCTGCCGCCGCCTTGACCAGGTCGTCGATACGGACCAGTCCGTCGGCGATGGAGTATTCGGAGTGCAGTCGGAGATGAATGAATTGCGGCGCGGTCATGGGCGTATTTTACCCGCTGGGAACCCCCGCACGAAGCCGGATGACAGGTCCGGGCGGTACCGCGACCTTTATAATGGGCGCCTCCGAATTGCCCTGCCGAGTCTTGCCATGCAGTCCATGCCACCCATCATCAATATCTCTGCTTACAAATTTGTCACGCTGGACGACACCGCCGACATGCGGCCGCGTTTCCTGCAGAAATGCACGGATCTGGGACTGAAAGGCACGATCCTGCTGTCGCCCGAGGGCATCAACATGTTCCTCGCCGGCAGCCGCGCAGCCATCGATGGCTACATGGACTGGATGCATGCCGACCCGCGGCTGGCCGACATCGTGGCCAAGGAAAGCCTTTCCGAAAAGCAGCCGTTCAACCGGATGCTGGTGCGGCTGAAAAAAGAAATCATCACGATGAAACATCCGCTGATCAAGCCCGAACTGGGCCGCGCGCCGGCCGTCAGCGCGAAAGACCTGAAGCGCTGGCTCGACCAGGGCCATGATGACGCGGGCAAGCCGGTGGTGATGGTCGACACCCGGAACGATTTCGAGGTGGATGTCGGCACTTTCCAGCACACCATCGACTACCGGATCAGCAAATTCAGCGAGTTTCCGGACGTGATCGCACGGCACCGGGATGAGCTGAATGACAAGACAGTCGTGACCTTCTGCACCGGCGGCATCCGCTGCGAGAAAGCCGCGATCTACATGAAGGAAGTCGGCTACCAGAGCGTGTACCAGCTCGAAGGCGGCATCCTCAAGTATTTCGAGGAAGTCGGCGGCGCCCACTACCAGGGTGACTGTTTCGTCTTCGACCACCGGACCGCGCTCGATCCGCAACTGCAGGAAACCGAGACACGCCAGTGCTTCGCCTGCCGCGCCGTGGTCACGCCGCGCGAGCAGCTGTCGCCGCTGTATGTCGAGGGCAAGTCCTGCCCGCACTGCGCGAAAGTCGCCGAGGCAGCCTGAGCACCGCCGCCCGCCGCATCGCCCACCTCGACATGGATGCGTTCTACGCATCCGTCGAGCTGCTGCGCTATCCGGAGCTGCGCGGCCAGCCGGTCGTCATTGGCGGCCGCTCGCTGCACCAGCCGGCGACGGCTGCGGACGGCAGTCGCCTGTTCGCGCGCCTGCGCGACTATGCGGGACGCGGCGTAGTCACCACCTCCACCTACGAGGCGCGCGCGCTGGGCGTGTTTTCCGCAATGGGCATGATGAAAGCGGCGAAGCTGGCACCGGATGCCTGGCTGCTGCCCGCGGATTTCGACGCCTACCGGCACTATTCCCGCCTGTTCAAGCAGGCGGTACGGTCGATCGCGCCGCAGGTCGAAGACCGCGGGATCGACGAAATCTACATCGACCTCAGCGACCATCCCGAAGAGTCACGTCCGCTCGCGCTGCACATCAAGCAGGCCGTCCGCGAGGCGACCGGACTGTCCTGCTCGATCGGCATTGCGCCGAACAAGCTGCTCGCCAAAATCTGCTCCGACCTCGACAAGCCGGACGGCGTGACGCTGCTCACCATGGAGGACCTGCAGACGCGGATCTGGCCGCTGCCGGTGCGGAAGATCAACGGCATCGGCCCGAAAGCCGGCGAGAAGCTGGGAGCGCTCGACGTCCGGACCATTGGCGAGCTGGCACAGCAGACGCTCGAGTTCCTGCTGCAGCACTTCGGGCGCAGCTACGGGGAATGGCTGTTCAATGCCGCACGCGGGCTGGACGAGCGTCCGGTGGTCACGCAATCCGAACCGAAGTCGATCAGCCGCGAAACCACCTTCGAACGCGACCTGCATGCGAAGTCGGACCGCTCGCGGCTGTCCGAAATCTTCACCGCCCTGTGCGAGCGCGTCGCCGGCGACCTGCAGCGCAAGGGCTATGTCGGCAAGACCATCGGCATCAAGCTGCGCTATGACGACTTCCGCACGCTGACGCGCGACCTGACGCTGCCGGTGGCAACCGACAACCCGCTCGACATCCGGCGCGCGGCAGGCGAATGCCTGAAGCGGGTACCGCTCGACCAGCGGCTCAGGCTGCTGGGGGTGAAGGTGTCGGCACTGCAGAGAAAGTCCGACGCAAGTGAGTCCGTGCCGTCGCAGGCGGAACTGCTGCTGGACTGATCGGCATCCGGCAACGCGCTTGCGCGGTGCTTCAGGCTATCTGCAGATCCACGAGGATATTCCCGCGTGTCGCATTCGAGTACGGGCATACCTGATGGGCAGCATCCACCAGTTCCCGCGCAGCCTCGTGCTCGAGGCCGGGCAGGCTGACCACCAGCTTCACGGCAATGCCGAATCCTGCCGTCACCGGACCGATCGATACGCTGGCATCGATGCTGGCATCTGCCGGCACCTTCACTTTTTTCACACCGGCCACATGCTTGAGCGCGCCGAGGAAGCAGGCAGAGTAGCCGGCGGCAAACAGTTGTTCCGGGTTGGTGCCTTTGCCGTCGCCTCCCATTTCCGGGGGCACGGCCACCTTCACATCCAGCAGCTTGTCATCAGTGACGGAGCGGCCGTCGCGGCCACCGGTAGTGTGCGCATGGGCGGTGTAGAGAATTTTGTCGAGTACGGTCGGCATACGGGGTTCCTTTGGGATGGTTTCAGGAGGCCAGCCTGTCCCGCTGCGCGTGCAGCTTGCGGGTCAGTTGCTTCAGTTGCGGCAGCGAGCCCTGGGTCGCTGCCGCACGGCCCCCGCACCGTCAGCAGCACTTCATCCGCAGGCAGGGGGCTCGGCTGACAACCGGCGAACCATCGCACACAACGCGATTGCGCGCGATGGTTCGCCGGTGGGCAACTGACCGGAATCAATGCCGGTGCACGCTACAATCGCCGGCGTGAACTACATCGGTCGCTTTGCTCCCTCCCCTACCGGTCCGCTGCATGCCGGATCGCTGGTCGCCGCGCTCGCCAGTTACCTCGATGCCCGCGCGCACCGGGGTCGCTGGCTGCTTCGCATCGAGGACATCGATGAAGCGCGCACCGTACCGGGCGCGGCCGAAGACATCATCGATACGCTGGCGGCCTTCGGCATGCATGCGGACGGAGAAGTGGTGTGGCAGAGCCGCCGCAAGCCGCTGTACGAGGCCGCGTTCGACCAACTGGGCTCGCAGGTTTATCCGTGCGGCTGCAGTCGCAAGGAAATTGCCGATTCCCGGGTCGCGCTGGCAGCCGATGGCGCAGCGGTCTATCCGGGTACCTGCCGCCACGGGCTGGCGCCGGACAGGCAGCCGCGCGCCTGGCGGCTGCGGGTGCCAGACGCGACGGATCCGGCGGCCACCATCCGCTTCACGGATCGCTGGCAGGGGCTGGTCGAAGAAAATCTTGCGACCGCAACCGGAGACTTCGTGCTGAAGCGGGCAGATGGTTTCTGGGCATACCAGATTGCGGTGGTAGTCGACGATGCCGACCAGGGGGTGACGGATGTAGTGCGTGGCGCGGACTTGCTGGAATCGACCGCGCGCCAGATCTGGCTGCAGCAGTTACTGCAATTGCCCACGCCGCGCTACCTGCATGTGCCGGTGGTCACCAATGCCGTCGGGGAGAAACTGTCAAAGCAGACCGGCGCAAAACCGCTGGACCGGCAGAAGCCGCTGGAAGAACTGCTGGCGGCTGCCCGCCAGCTGGGGCTGGTGCTGGATGGGCAGCCGGAGTCGCTGCAGGCGTTCTGGCAGGCAGCGGTCGCTGCCTGGGCACGGCGTTTCGGTAGCGACTAGCCTTTGGGTCCGCCGCCGAGCAGCGCGGCACGCTTGGGCGCCACCTTGCCGATGCGCGCCTCGGGTTCCGGCTTGGGCTCTGCCGGCACCGACGGCTCGTAGGGTTTCAGGAACCAGGGATCGGTCTTCTCACGGCGCGGCAGCGGGGCACTGCTCCGTGGGCTGCGCTCGCCACGGTCGCGGTCGCCACGGTCAGCACGCTCTCCACGCCGCTCGCTGCGATCGCCGCGATCACCGCGTTCGCGTACTGCGCGCCCTTCCAGTCCCTCGAGTGCTACCGGCGTCAGCTTCTGCTTGATCAGCTTCTCGATGTCGGCCAGCAGCCGCGCATCCTTGTCCGAGTACAGCGACAGCGCATCGCCTGACGCGCCTGCACGACCGGTACGGCCGATGCGGTGCACATAGTCTTCCGCGTTGTACGGCAAGTCGTAGTTGATGACGCAGGGCAGTTCCGCTATGTCGAGGCCGCGCGCCGCGACGTCGGTCGCCACCAGCACGTCGATGCCGCCCGCCTTGAAGGCTTCGAGTGCTGCCATCCGCTCGTTCTGGCTCTTGTCGCCGTGGATGGCGGAAGCTTTCACGCCGGCGCGTTCGAGTTCTCGTGCCAGGCGCGACGCACCGATCTTGGTATTGGAGAACACGATCACCTGCTTGATCTCGCGCTGGCGCAGCAGGTGCACCACTGCATCGCGCTTGGCCTCTTCGTCGACCTTGTAGACGATCTGCGTGACGCGCTCGGCGGTGGCATTGCTGCGCGCCACTTCGATCAGCACCGGATCCTTCAGGAAGCTGTTGGCCAGCTTCTTGATCTCGGGCGAGAACGTGGCCGAGAACATCAGGTTCTGGCGCTGCTTCGGCAGCAGGTTGATGATGCGCTGCAAGTCGGGCAGGAAACCCATGTCGAGCATGCGGTCCGCTTCGTCCATCACGAAGATCTCGGTCTGCGACAGGTTCAGTACTTTCTGCTGCACATGATCGAGCAGGCGGCCCGGCGTCGCGATCAGGATCTCGACACCGGCACGCAGCGCGGCCGTCTGCGGCGCCATGTCGACACCGCCGAACACCACTGTCGCGCGCAGCGGCGTATGACGGGAATAGGCCTTCACGTTGTCGGCAACCTGGTCAGCCAGTTCGCGGGTCGGCGTCAGGATCAGTGCCCGAACCGGATGCCGCGCCGGCGAGGCGCTGGTATTCGCATGGGCCAGCAGCTGCTGGATGATCGGAAGGGAGAAGCCGGCGGTCTTGCCGGTACCGGTCTGCGCAGCACCCATGACATCGCGGCCCTGGAGCACGACCGGAATGGCCTGGGCCTGGATCGGCGTCGGGTGCTGGTAGCCCTGATCTGCCAGTGCCTGCAGCACGGGCGCTGCAAGGCCGAAATCTTCAAACCGGGGAAGTGCGTCGGCGGCTGCCGGGGTGGAGGTAGTGTTTTCTGACATGCGCATGTTGATGGTTAGCGGCGAAGTATAGCACCTGCGCCTTTGTGGGCACGCACTGGCGCCTGCCGGCTAAGGGATTGATTGCAAACGGAAACATACCTGCCGGAAGCGGGGATGTGCTGCGGCTTTCCAGGGCCCGGCAACACCTGTCTCAAAGCCAATTTGATTTAGATCGGCCCGGCGAATCCCGGCCGGCCACGGCAGTCGAACCGGACTGCCCTGCCGGGGCCTGTCCGGAGACCTGCCATGCGCGCCTGCCAGCATCCCCTCCTGCCAACTGCCCTGCTGGCAGCGGCGCTGCTGGCTGCCGCACCCGCCGCTACTGCAGCCAGCGTGACGCCTTACGGATTGTTGTCGGCCGGCGTGGTGACGGGCACCGGCTTCACAATTGACGACGAATCACTGACGGCCTTCAGCGAGCAGGGACACAGTTCCAACCGCTGGGGCCTGCGCGGCAGCGAGGACCTCGGCAGCGGGCTCAAGCTGGGTTTCACTCTGGAATCCAATTTGTCCCTGCGCTCCGGTGCCGCCGGACGCGACGCCGGCGGCACCGGTACCCAGAGCGAGGGCTCCCTGTTCGACCGCGAGGCGAATATCACGCTGTCCAGCGAGCGGCTGGGCGCGCTGAAGCTCGGCCGGGGCAAGAACCTGATCTACGACCTCGCGGACGACTTCGACGCACGCGGCAACTGGAATTTCGCAGGCCTCAAGCCGATCGCCCGCTATGCCGGTTTCTACAGCGGCTCGGGCGTCAGCCGTTTCGACAACATGCTGCGCTATTCATCGCCCGCGTTCGGCGGCCTTGCGTTCGATGCGGCTTATGCCATCGGCGGCACGGCGGGCAGCAGCCGCACCGGCTCGAGCTATGTCGCCGGCCTGCGCTACGCGCGCGGCCCGCTCGAGGTTGGCTATGCCCACGGCGAAATGCGGCTCGGTGCCGGCGAGGAAGACGTGAACCAGCGCATCGACCTGCTGGCCGCGAAGGCGAAGGTGGATGCATGGACATTCAACCTCGGCTATGCGCGCACCCGCAATCCGACCGGCGGCGGCTTTGCGGCCATCACGCCGAACGCGACCGTTGCCGGACGCACCTCGGCCGACACCTGGTTCGCCGGCGCGAAATGGAAGATGAACGAGCGGATCTCGTTTAACGCCGGCTATTACGACGTGCGCGACCGCGTCGCGGGTGGCGGCGACGATGACGTGCGAATGCTGGCGCTCGGTACCGTCTACGCCCTCAGCAAGCGCACCGAGCTCTACCTCGACGTCGCCCATGCACGGCGCCTCGGGGGTGCCGGCGCGCCGTTCACGCTGTACGACCGCTATCGCTCCGACCGCAGCACGCCGTCAGAGAGCACCAGCGACCAGAGTGCGGTCAACATCGGCATACAGCACCGGTTCTGATCAGAAAACATTTGCCGCTCGACTGCGGAGTGGACTAGTAGTCGACGAAGAGCCCGTGCAGGCGCGAAAACGAAAAAGGATGAGGGCCAATCCTGCAACCTCATCCTTTCGGACTGGTCGTTGACAACCCGACCAGTCATTCCGTTCAGTCGGATGTCTGTGCGTCAGAACACCCAGCCCGCCTGCACCAGCAGGCGCAGCCGGTCCGACGGCTCGGACACCGGCATCGTGTCCTGCAGCCGGTAGGCTGCATAGGCCTTCACCACCGCGCCCTGCCAGTTCGCAGCCCAGCCGACACCGACATCGCTGACCGAGCGGCGCGCATCCGACGCCGACACTGCCTTCGCGGCCGCCGCCTGCCCCCAGCTGCTAAACGCCAGCCACTGGTGCGACAGCTGCGGCACAGCCTTGACGGCCGGCAGCGGACGCGACAGCTCCACCCGTGCAAACAGCGCATTCGTGCCGATCAGCTCACCCGGCGGATAGGCCATCACGCCGCCCGAGCCGGAGACCGACATGCGCTCGCTGCCGTCGAGGTTCTTGCCGGTGAGCGACTGCTGGCCGCGCAGCGAGGTCGTCAGCGTGAAGGACTTCGGCAGCAGCGACACGCGCGACAGGCCGGCGGTCAGCTTGCCGTAGCCGCCCTGCGTTTGCGCACCGGCCGCATCGCTGGCCAGGGCTGTGGCGTCCCGGATGTCGAGGTTGCCGACCGTGATGCCGGCATTGGCTACGGTCAGGCCGTCAAAGCCCAGCAGCGCGCGCTCGTCGCGCAGCATGAGGCCGGCCGTAGTCGAAACCAGCGACTTTGGCGTCACCGTCGAGGTCGAGCGGATCTGGTCTTCCAGGTCTTTGAAGCTCACGCCCCAGCTGGCCTCGACCGTCGTGGCGCGGGTGCGCTTGACCGGGTAGGTTAAGAGGCCGTCGACCGAGCGCGCGGTGCCGCGGGCGTCGAGGCTGGCATAGCTGCTGCCCAGCGCATACTGGGTCTGGCTGATGGCCACTTCGCCGCGCAGGCCGTTGGGTTTGAGCAGCGTGCCGTAGGCGATGCGGCCATTGACGAGGTCCGTGCTGTCGGTGGTCAGGCCCGAGATCGACAGCTTGTCGCCGCGCCCGGTGGGCGAATTGAAGTCGGCATTGAACGACAGGCGGTTCACGCCGGTATAGCGCGAGCCGAAGTTGTCGACCATCACGAAGCCGTTGCGGCGCTGGGTGGCGGCGGTGTCGACGGCGAAGTCGGAGGTGCCGACCTGCTGGCCGGGCATCACGTCGGCGCGAGTGACTTTCACGCCGGGCGTGTCGTTGATGATCAGCATGGCGCGCTCGAGCGTGTCGAGCGACACGATGTCGTACTTCTTCACATCGTCGAGCATCGCCTGCACGACCGCGTCTTTGACCAGCGAGTCGTTCTTCAGGATGAACTGGCCGTAGTTGCCTTCGACCACGCGGATGGTGATCGTGCCGCCGGTGACTTCCTGCGCCGGCAGGTAGGCGCGGGCGACGAAATAGCCTTGGGCGCGATAGAACTTGGTGACGCGCTGGGCGACGGCTTCGAGTTCGGGCAGCGTGAGCGACTTGCCGGGAGCGTCGGCCACCAGCGGCTCGAGGGACGAGGCCGGCAGCTCGCGGTTGCCGACGATGGCAATTTTTTTCACCGCGACGCTCGGGCCCGACGGCAGCGCCGTCATCGGCGGCTCGATGGTGCTGCCGCCAACCGCCGGGATGTCGGCCTTGGGAGCAGCCGGCACGGCCGGCGGCTGGGCCTGGCGCAATGCTTCGCCGGCGTCGGGAATCGCTTGCGCGAAGGTGGCGCCGCAAGTCAGGGCCAGGGTGATCGCCGCTGCCATCGGCAGCGGGCGGAACAGAAACGATTTCATGAACAGGTCTTTCGGAATCAGTTGGCTTTGACGACAAA
>JAIXTG010000261.1 GCA_027484285.1 Oxalobacteraceae bacterium
GGGCTCAGGCGAAGTTGCTCGCCGCGAAGTCCCAGTTCACCAGGTTCCACCAGTTCTCGACATACTTCGGGCGGGCATTGCGGGTGTCGATGTAATACGCATGCTCCCAGACGTCGCAGGTCAGCAGCGGCTTGTCGCTGCCGGTCAGCGGAGTAGCGGCGTTGGAGGTATTGGCGATGTCAACGCTGCCGTCGCCTTTCTTGACCAGCCACGTCCAGCCCGAGCCGAAATTGCCGACGCAGGACTTGGTGAACTCTTCCTTGAACTTGTCAAAGGAGCCCCATTTCGCGTTGATCGCGTCGGCCAGTGCACCGGTCGGCGCGCCGCCGCCGTTGGGCTTCATGCTGTTCCAGTAGAACGTGTGGTTCCAGACCTGCGCCGCGTTGTTGAACACGCCGCCGCTCGAGCTCTTGACGATTTCTTCCAGCGACTGGTTCTCGTGCGGCGTGCCCTTGATCAGGTTGTTCAGGTTGGTCACATAGGCCTGGTGGTGCTTGCCATAGTGGTACTCGAGCGTCTCTTTCGAGATGTGCGGAGCGAGGCCATCCATCGGATAGGGCAGCGGAGGCAGGGTGTGTTCCATGCGTTCTTCCTTTCTTTTCTGTTAATTCTGTCGGGGTAGGGTTCTACCGCTTTCGCGAGCCTCGAATTGTAAGGCTGTTATCGCTTCCGTGCTGCGTTGGCGGCAGCTGCCCGGTGTCGAGCAGGAGCTGGGTGGCGCTGACGCCGATGGTGGCGCGGCCTGCGGCCAGCGTGACCGTCAGTTGCTGCGGAGGACGCAGCTGCGCGGTGTCACGCATTACCGCACCGGCTTCGTCCTGCAGGATGGCATAGCCCCGCTCCAGCGTGCGCTGCGGCGCCAGCAGATCCAGCTGCGCATGCAGGGCGGCCTGCCGGTTGCGGGCCGCCGCGAACTGGCTGCCGAATATGTTTGCCAGCCGCGTCGAGCCGGCGGCAAGACGAGCACGCCGGGCCGCGAGGTCAGGCAGCGCGTGGTGCAGCCGCTGCTGCAGCTGGCGCAGCCCGAAGCGGGCGGCAGACAGGGGCGTGCCGGTCGCATGCTGCAGCCTCAGGCGCAAGCTGCCTACCCGGAGCCGCTGCTGACGAATGGCCGCGGTCGGGCTCTGCAGCCGGGTCGACAGCCAGTCCAGCGCCTGGGCGCGATCGTCGAGCTGCCGGTGCAGCGCGTCGCCGAGGTCTTGCGCATGCTGCGCCAGGCGACCGGCCCAGTCGGCGGTGGGCGTGGCCGCCAGTTCGGCGGCCGCGGTTGGCGTCGGTGCCCGCAAGTCGGCGACGAAATCGGCGATCGTAAAATCAGTTTCATGTCCGATGCCGGCGATGACCGGCATGCTGCAGGCCGCAATCGCCCGGGCAACGGCTTCGTCATTGAATGACCACAGGTCTTCCAGGCTGCCCCCGCCGCGACCGACGATCAGCAGCTCGCATTCGGCACGGTGCGAGGCGTTATGGATTGCTGCGGCGATCTGCGCAGCCGCTGCCTCTCCCTGCACGGCGGTCGGGTAGAGAATCAGCCTCACATGCGGCGCGCGCCGGCGGAATGCGGTCAGCAGGTCGCGCAGTGCAGCAGCCTGCGGGCTGGTCACGATGCCGATCGTGCGCGGGAACACCGGGAGCGGACGCTTGCGGGCCGGGTCGAACAATCCTTCTGCCTCGAGCCGGGCTTTCAGCTGCAGGAAAGCTTCGTACAGGTTGCCGATGCCGGCCTTGCGCATGGACTCGACATTGAGCTGGAAATCGCCGCGCGGCGCATACAGGCCAACGGTCGCACGCACTTCGACCTTGTCGCCTTCGCGCGGGCTGAAGCCTGCGTACTGGGCACGCCCGCGGAACATCACCGCCCGCACCTGGGCATTCGCATCCTTGAGCGTGAAGTACCAGTGCCCGGACGCGGCGCGGGTGAAATTCGAAATTTCGCCAGCGATCCAAGTCAGCGGGAAGTTTTGTTCAAGCAGGCGTGCAACGCCCTGGTTCAGTTGTGAAACTGTCAGTATTTGGCTGTTGCTATTGTCTGAGATCACTGCTTTGCCATCCATCAAAGGTCTGCCTGTGTCAAGCTTTCCACATTGTTACTATCACGGAACATTTTTATTCTTGCATCATCCGTGACATCGTTAACATATTCCAAGTGATTGATTTTTAAGAAGAAAGCTTTCTTGCCGGATTCCGAGGCAGAAGAGGAAAATGCTTAGAAATCAAGGGGTTTTCACCGCGGCGGGAGGCTTGCCCACAAAGTTATCCACAACTTGAGTGAATAACCCGTACTAAACCCGCACCACGTGTTTGTTTGTGGTCAGGACAGGCCTTCCTGCGCTGCTGGAACGCTTGCCTTGCCCGCGGCAGATGAAGCAGATACATTCGCAGCCTGCCGTTTCTAAGCCGGGAGCAAAATTTTGTTCGCATTGATTCAAGCGGCGGGCTGGCCGATCTGGTTCCTGCTCGCCGCTTCTGTCGTCGCTGTCACAATCATCGTCGAGCGTCTATTGTACTTGCGGGCAGCGCGCATTTCGCCGCCGACCCTGTTGCCGGAAGTACTTGCGGTCCTCGGTCAAGGAGCGGTCGACGATGACGTCGTGGATCAACTCGAGCAGAACTCGCCGCTGGGCCGGGTACTGGCAGCCGGCCTGCGCAAACGGGACGCATCGCCCCAGCAGGTGCGCGCGGCGCTGGAGGAGGCCGGGCGCTCGGTCGCACACGGTCTGCAGCGCTACCTGACTGCGCTCGGCAGCGTTGCCACGCTGGCCCCCTTGCTGGGTTTGTTCGGCACAGTGATCGGCATGATCGAATTGTTTGGCGCGCAGGAAATCTCGGGTGCGGACCCGCTGAAAGTGGCGCACGGTATCTCCGTGGCGCTCTACAACACCGCTTTCGGTCTCGCGGTCGCCATGCCTTCCCTGCTATTTCACCGTCATTTCCATGCGCAGGTGGACAGCCTGGTGCTGGACATCGAGCAGCAGGCCGAGCGCCTTGCCGACCAGATGGCAGGCAGCTGACATGCGATTTCGTACCGAGTCGCGCCGCGATCAGCCGGAAGTCAACCTGATCGCCTTCATTGACGTGCTGCTGGTGATCCTGATTTTCCTCATGGTCAGCACGACCTTCACACGCTTCAGCGCCCTGCAGGTCACCCTGCCTGCTGCCCACGCTGCGGCACGGCAGGCGCTGCCGCGCCTGGTCACGGTGTCGGTCGACGCCAGCGGCAAATTCGCGATCGACGGCAGGCTTGTCGCCGCCCGCGATCCAGAAGCCCTTGCGGCGCCCCTGAAGGAAGCGGCGCAGTCCAATCCGGACTGCGTGGTCGAGATCCGGGCCGATGCAATGGCGACTCACCAGTCGGTGGTCCATGTGATGGAGGCCGCCCGCCTTGCGGGACTGGCCCGCCTGGTGTTCGCAGCCCAGTCCGGCAACGTGAGCCGGTGAGCATGCAGGCATCGCTGGCTGAATCCGTACTGATGCGAGCATGGCAGCGGCGGGGACTGCTGGCCTGGGTGCTGCTGCCGCTGTCGCTGCCGTATTTTTTGCTTATCCTGCTGCGACGCGGCCTGTACGCGCTGGGTGTCCTGAAATCATCGCGTTTGCCGGTACCGGTCGTGGTGGTGGGCAATGTGTTCGTCGGCGGGACCGGCAAGACGCCGCTGGTGATCTGGCTGGTCGAGCAGCTGCGCTTGCGCGGCCTGCGTCCCGGCGTCATTTCCCGCGGCTACGGAGCAAGTGTCGCGCAGGTGAGGGCAGTAGATGGCGCCAGCTCTGCAGCCGAAGTAGGGGACGAACCCCTGCTGATCGCGCAGAGGACGCAGGTCCCGGTCGTGGTCGGGCGTCGCCGCGTGCTGGCCGCACGGCACTTGCTGGCGCTGCACCCGGAGGTTGACGTCATCATTTCCGATGACGGATTGCAGCACTACGCGCTGGCCCGGCAGGTGGAGGTGGAACTGTCCGATTCCCGCGGATACGGCAATGGCTGGCTGCTGCCGGCTGGCCCGCTGCGCGAACCGGCAGCTCGCCGCTGCGATTTCCGTGTGGTGAACAGCGCCGGGCCGATCCCGGCCGGCTGCCATGCCATGCAACTGAGCGGCGTTCATGCCGAGCGGCTGTCTGACCGCAGCCAGCGCATGGGACTGCAGCAGTTCCCGCCCGGCCTGCGAATTGCCGCAGCCGCGGGCATTGGCAACCCGCAGCGGTTTTTCGACATGCTTGGCCACCAGGGAATGCGGCTGGCTCAGACGCTGCCGCTGCCCGATCATTTCGATTTCTCGACCAATCCGTTCGGCACGCTTGATGCCGACCTCATCCTGATCACCGAAAAGGATGCAGTAAAATGCGCGCGCATCGCGGCTATCGCTGCCGATGCGCGGCTGTGGGTAGTGCCCGTCACTGCCCGAATCGACGCGGCGCTCGCCGCCAACATTGTGGAGAAATTGCGTGGACACACGACTGCTTGAGATCCTGGTCTGCCCGCTGTGCAAGGGGCCGCTGAAATACGACAGGGATGCGCAGGAGCTGGTCTGCAATGGCGATCGGCTGGCCTATCCGATCCGGGACGGCATTCCGATCATGTGGGCCGAGGATGCGCGCGACCTGAATGCGCCGCCGGCTTCACCTTCGGCCTGATCGCGCCTCCGCCCGATGTCATATACCGTCATCATTCCGGCCCGCCTTGCGTCGACACGACTGCCCGACAAGCCGCTGGCCGACCTCGGCGGCAAGCCGATGGTGGTCCGCGTGGCCGAACGTGCGGCGCTGAGCAGCGCCAGGCGCGTCATCGTCGCAACCGACCATCGGGCAGTGCTGGCCGCATGCGAGGCGCATGGCATCGAGGCCTGCATCACGCGCGATGACCATCCGTCTGGCACTGACCGGATCGCCGAAGTGGCGGCCGCCGCCGGCCTTGCGCCGGATGCAGTGATCGTGAATGTGCAGGGTGACGAACCCCTGATCGAGCCCGCGCTGATCGACGCCTGTGCGGCCCGAGTCGGCCCGGATACCCCGATGGCCACCGCCGCCCATCCGATCGTCGAGATCGGCGAGGTGTTCAACCCGAACGTGGTGAAGGTGGTGCTCGATGCGCGCGGCGACGCGCTGATGTTCTCGCGCGCGCCGCTGCCCTGGCATCGCGACGGATTCGCGCAGGACCGCGGCAGCATGCCGCCGGGCTATGCGCCACTGCGGCATATCGGCCTGTATGCCTACCGGCAGGATTTCCTGCAGCGCTATCCGCTGCTGCCGCCGTCACCGATTGAAGCCATTGAAGCGCTCGAGCAGTTGCGGGTTCTCTGGAACGGCTTTCGTATTGCGGTGCACATCACCGACCATGCGCCGCTGGCCGGCGTCGACACGCCCGAGGACCTGGAGCGCGTGCGCCGGACGTTTGTCATTTGAGCAAACGCAAGGCAGTTCCCCTATTGCGGGAACGCACGGATTCTGTGGTAAGTTTCGGGCAAGCTAAATATCAGACAATACCGCCGCGCTGCTGGAGACGGCAGTCTAAAGGTATAAAAAACATTTAAAGGTTTACAAGATGCGGCTCATCCTGTTGGGAGCGCCCGGTGCCGGCAAGGGCACTCAGGCCTCCTACATAAAAGAACGATTCAACATCCCGCAAATTTCCACCGGCGACATGCTGCGTGCAGCGGTGAAAGAAGGCACGCCTCTCGGCATCGCTGCGAAGAAGGTGATGGATGCCGGTGGCCTGGTGTCTGACGACATCATCATCGGCCTGGTCAAGGACCGGCTCAAGCAACCTGACTGTGCCAACGGCTATCTGTTCGACGGCTTCCCGCGCACGATTCCGCAAGCGGATGCAATGAAGGAAGCCGGCGTCGTGATCGACTACGTGCTCGAGATTGACGTGCCGGACGAGGCCATCATCGAGCGCATGAGCGGTCGTCGCGTGCATCCGGCATCGGGTCGCACTTACCACGTGGCCTACAACCCGCCGAAGGTGGAAGGCAAGGACGACCAGACCGGGGAAGAACTGATCCAGCGCGACGACGATCGCGAGGAAACCGTCAAGAAGCGCCTGACGGTCTATCACGAGCAGACC
>JAIXTG010000317.1 GCA_027484285.1 Oxalobacteraceae bacterium
CTGCTGCTGGCAATGGACTGGGACAATCTCGCGCTGGCCGAGGAGCGCTGCCCGCCGGCCTACCGGCGCAAACTGCGGCGGCTGGCCGAGTTCTGCCGGCGGCATGAGGCGGTGGTCGTACCCGACCCGTACTACGGCGGCGATGCCGGGTTCGCGCATGTGCTCGACCTGGTAGAGGATGCCTGCGACGGCCTGATCGAACACGTCCGCCAGCGCCTGCAGGCCCGCGGCCACCCAAGCGGTGGAGGCTCGCAATGAGCAAGACGGGCAGCATCCTGCTGGCGATGGCACTGATGGTCGCTGCCGGCATCGTCGCGGTCCTGACAGGGCTGGTCACGCTCAACATCGGCAGCAGCAGCAAGCCGCAGCGGTTCGCCAACAAGGGGGCACTGGAGGTAGTGTGCGAGGTGGAGGTCAGCCGCCCCGGCGAGACGCTGGACTCGCCGTTCGACAGCAGCAAACTGACGCTGCCGGCGATCTTCAACTTCGAGGAAAACACCGGTGCCTACCCGGGCGAGTATGCGATCTCGATGAACCGCAAGGGCACGCTGCACATCAGGGGCGAAGTGCTGGAGATCCATCGCCCGTCGATGTTCAAGCGACATGGTGTCGTGATCATCGGCGAGCGGGTGACACTGAATCGCCAGACGGGTGCCTTCCGGCAGTCGCTGGAGCTGAACGGCGGCAAGCGGCTCGACCTGGTGCGCGGCACCTGCAAGCGTACCGACAACGCGCCGTTCTGATCAGGCGTCCAGCCGCATCCGCTTCCACACGTCACGCGCAGTGCCATAGACCCGCGGCCACTCGGCACGCACATGATTGCGCACCCGTTTCGCCAGCGAAGCGTCGTCCGCATGCAGCACCACTTCCACCCGGTTGACCCGCGTCGTCTTCTGCGACTTGTCGGCGCGGACATTCCATTTGTACGGCTGAGACTCGCGCACATAGTGCGCCGTGAATGAACGGCGCGAATGACGCTGGTCGGCGGTGGGCAAGCTGCCGTGGATGACCATCGAGGTCCACATCAGCAAGTCGCCCTGGCGCAGCCTCGGGGCGAGGCAGTCGAGCGGTCCGTCGCGCACGAAGTCGGCCATCAGGCGCTTGTATCCCGGCGAGTTGGGGTCGCCCTCTTCTCCCGGCACTTTCATCCGGTGGCTCTGCGGCACGACAAAGAAGCGGCCGGCATCCGGATGGATGTCCTCGGCGGCGACCCAGACGCCGATCATCTGCCCGTCGCTGCTGGAATCAATATAGTGCCCGTCGCGGTGCGCCCAGGTTGTCTGGTTGCCGTCGAAGTACATCGTGTGAATGCAGCGCCCCGGCTCTCCGGTGAGCGCGATGAATGCGCGCTGGATCGTCGGGTGAGTCACCACATTCAGGCCGGCGCGGCGGAAACCCGCATGCTTTTTCAGCGGCAGGTCCTGCAGGTTCATGATCGGGTATTTCATGAAGCCGGCCTCGGTGTAGACATGCCGCTCGAATTTGCCCGACGCATGCCGCTCGAAGAAGCCGAGCCGGTCGTGCAGCACCTCCTGCCTGAATGCGTCGACGCCCGTCTGGCACAGGCGCGGCGGCACGGCGTTTCGGACCAGTATGTAGCCTTCGCGCTCGAACCATGCGCGGAATTCCTGCGGCTGGTCGAGCGTCGGATACGGATCTTCCGACTCTGCGCCGCGCGGCCGGTCGAGCACCGTGCTGCGCGGGAGGATGATCACGGGCTGCTCCGCCCTGGCGGTTTCCGGCCTGATGGCCAGTTTCTCCTGCATGTCCATCTGCGCTGCGCTCCGGTCTGTTGGCTTGCAAACCAGTGTAGTCGGTGCAGGAAGGCCGTCGTTGTGGGCGCACAAATCGACCCCGGGCGCCGGGGCGAACAGGCTTTGCGAATACAATCGCCGGATGACAAACACCGAACAACCCGGGGTGCGACAACCAGTGACGATTGCACTCGCAGGCATGCTGTCGCTTGCGGTCGCGATGGGCATCGGCCGCTTCGCATTCACGCCGCTGATGCCGATGATGCTGCATGACGGCCTGCTCGACCTGGCCGCCGCCAGCTGGCTGGCCAGCGCGAACTACATCGGCTATCTGGTGGGCGCCATGCTGTGTACCTTCCAGCCGGCGCTGTGGGCGCGCTGGTCGCTGCCGCCGCTGCGCAGCACGGCGATGGTGAAGTGGGGCTTGTCGCTGACCTGCGGCCTGACGGCGCTGATGGCGATCGAGGTGCCGGCCGCATGGCCGTGGCTGCGCTTTGCGGCCGGGCTGGTCACCGCCGTGGCCTTCGTCTACACATCCGCCTGGTGCCTCGGCCAGCTGGCCCGCTTGCAGGCGCCGGCGGCCGGCGGGATCGTGTATGCGGGGCCGGGCGTCGGCATCGCCACCAGCGGCCTGCTGGCCGGGCTGATGGTGCAGCTGGACTGGCGCGCCAGCGCAGGCTGGCTGGGGTTTGCGCTGCTGGCCATGCTGATGGCAAAGCTCGCGTGGCCGGTGTTCCGCGATGATCCCCTGCCTGCTGCGGCCGCCGCGCCGTCATCCGGCGCCGGCGAAGGCGGCACGGTCGTCGAGAAAGCCGCGCTCACCATCGCTTACGGACTGGCCGGCTTCGGCTACATCATCACCGCCACCTTCCTGCCGGTGATTGCACGCACTGCCCTGCCCGGCTCCGCCTGGCCCGACCTGTTCTGGCCGCTGCTCGGCATCGCGGTCGCCTGCGGCGCGGTACTGGCCTCGCGCATACCGTCGCGCATCGACCAGCGGCAGCTGCTGGTCGGCTGCTACCTGATGCAGGCGCTGGGTGTCGTGATCGGCATCTGGCTGCCGACCCTGGCAGGCTTCGCGCTCGGCAGCCTGCTGGTCGGCCTGCCGTTCACCGCGATCACCTTCTTTGCAATGCAGGTCGGCCGGCGGCTGCATCCGCAATCGCCGGCGGCCATCATCGGACTGTTGTCCGGTGCCTTTGCGGCGGGACAGATCATCGGGCCGCCGGTGGCGGCGGCCATGCTGGCGCGCGCGCCCGACCATGCGAGCGGCTTTTCATGGGCGATCCACCTGGCCTCGGCCACGCTGCTGGGCGGCGCACTGATTTATGCCTGGATGAGGCGGCGCTTCGCAGCCGCCTGAGCGCCGCTCATTTTGCCAGCGGGGGATCCTTGTAGAGCACCGTGATGCTGATGCGGCGGTTGCGCGGGTCGCCCGGATTGTCCGGGTTGAAGGGTGCGGTATCGGCTGCCCCCTCGATGCGGGCGACGCGGCCTTTCGCGATGCCGCCCTGCTCGAGCATGCGGCGGGTCGCTTCGGAGCGCTCGATCGACAGTGACCAGTTGGTGCGATCGCTGCCATCGGGGAAAGGCGTGCTGTCGGTATGCCCTTTCACCGCCAGCTTGTTCGGCATGTTGGCCAGCGACTTGGTCACCTCGCTGATCAGCTGCTTCGCCCGTCCATCCATGCTGGCCGTGCCGCTGCCGAACATCGAAAAATTCGCCTTGTCGATGATGTCGATGCGCAGGCCGTCCTTCTCGCGCGTGAATTGCACCTGGCCCTTGAGGTCGGACAACTGCTGGTTCTGCGCGAGGTTTTCCTCGATCTCCTTCTCCAGCTTGTCGAGCTTTTCCTTTTCGGCCTGCTCGGCTATCCGCTGTTTTTCTTCCTCGGTCAGGTTCTTGCTGTATTTCGGCTGCGACTTGTCGTCCGGCGCCGTGCCCCGGTCCTCGCCCTGTCCGGCTTCGGTGCGCGGCGTCACCCGTTCCATCAGCGATTCCTGCTGCGGATCGGCCGGAATGCTTTCCGGATCGATCATGGAGCGTCCGCCGAAAAAGCCGTTCGAGCCGGAAGTCTCGCCCGGGCCGGACACCTCGTAGTCGGTCTGCTGGAAATATTCGGCAATGCCCTCGCGCTGCTCCTCCGGCGTCGCGCCGAGCAGCCACATCAGCAGGAAGAAGGCCATCATCGCCGTCATCATGTCGGCCAGTGCAATCTTCCATGCACCGCCGTGCGCACCCGCATGCCCCTCTTCGACCACTTTTTTCCAGATGACTGGCGGCTGCGCAGGCGCCTGCTCGGCCGCATCGGGCGCGCCGGCGGTCTGGTCTTCGGGTGCTTTCTGTTCTGCTTCTGCCATGGTCGGGAAATGCGCGGACAGGCACGGAATGGCGCCTGATGATGGGTGAATCGGCGGCAATGCCGATCACTGAAGAGTTAATTGGGAGAAATATAAGCGAAAGCGCCGGCGCCGTCGATGGCGGACATGGCCGCGCTGCCGGGCTTACTTTTTTGGCATCGCCCTTGCCGGGCAGCCGCCGGCGGCGAACTTGCGGCAGACGGCGCCGGTCATCAGCAGATGAGCAGCCTTCCCGACCATGCGGTCGACTGCGCGATCATCGGGGGCGGACCGGCCGGCCTGGTCGCCGCGGTTTACCTGGCCCGCTTTCGCCGCAGCGTATGCGTGCTCGATGCCGGCGGCAGCCGCGCGGCACTGATACCGACCTCGCACAACCTGCCCGGCTTCCCCGACGGCATCTCCGGCCCCGACTTCCTCGCCCGGCTGCGCCAGCAGGCTGCCCGCTATGGGGCGCCGCTGGTACCGGCCATCGTCGACCGCCTGCAACCGGCAGAAGAAGGCTACTGCGTCAACATCGGCCGGCGCAGCCTGCGTGCGCAGTTCCTGATCCTCGCCACCGGCGCCGCCGACATCGAGCCGGAACTGCCCGACCTGCCGAATGCGGTCAGGCGCGGCTTCCTGCGCCACTGCCCGGTGTGTGACGGCTACGAGGTGATAGGCCAGCACGTGGGCGTCATCGGTCGCGGCCGCAAGCTGGCCGAGGAGGCGCTGTTCATTCGCGACTATACCGACCGGCTGTCGGTATTCAGTCTGCCACCCGGCCTGCAGCTGGCCGCTTCCGAGCAGGCCGAACTGGCCCGCCGCGGCGTGCAGGTGCATCAGGCGCCGGTCGCGGCAACCGTGATCGAAGGCGAGCGGGTGGTGGCACTGCACCTGGCCGATGGCAGCACGCAGGCAGTCGATACCCTCTACTCGGCGCTCGGCTCGGTGGTGCGCTCGGAACTGGCCATCCCGCTCGGCGTCGAGATGCTGCGCACCGGCGAGTTGCAGGTCGACCGGCGCAACATGAGCACGGGTGTGCCGGGCCTGTATGCGATCGGCGACGTGGTCAAGGGCCTGTCGCAGATCAGTGTCGCCGCCGGCCATGCCGCGCTGGCGGCGACCGCCATTCATCACCAGCTGCGCAAGCGCACTGGCGCGGCACGGCGGACAGCGCGCTGAACCGCGCTGCCGCGCCGGGCTACTTCTTCTTCGACGCGCCGTCCCCGCTGCCCTCGCCGCCATGCGGCATCCGGTTGTAATAGGCCGCGAGATTCTCGATGTCCTTGTCGGACAGTCCCTTGGCCATCACCGTCATCTGCTCGTGCTTGCGGGCGCCGCTGCGGTAATCCCTGAGTGCCTTCGCGAGATAAACCTCGTTCTGGCCCGCGAGGTTCGGTGCATCCGGCAGCACGGCGATGCCGTCGGCGCCGTGGCAGGCGGCACACTGCGCCGCCTTCGATTTCGCCGCTGCCGGATCAGCCGCCAGCACCGGCGCCGACAGCGCCAGCAGCAGGCTGGCGGCCGCAGCCGCCACGCTCGCCATCATCGGCCGCCCTCCCCGCCATACGAGATGCGATAGATCGCGCCCGCATAGTCATCCGACACCAGCAGCGAGCCGTCGGCCAGCGTCACCACATCCACCGGACGACCGAGGAACTCGTTGGTGCTGGTCAGCCAGCCTTCGGCAAACACTTCCGTCTTGCCGGCGGTGCCGTCCGCCTTCACCGGCGTGAACATCACCCTGGCGCCGACCGGCGTGGAGCGGTTCCACGAACCGTGCTGTGCCGAGAAAACGCCGTTGCGATAGCGCTCCGGGAACATGTTCCCGCGGTAGAAACTCATGCCCAGGTCGGCCGCGTGCGGCGTCATCTCGGACTGCGGGAACACCACGTCCTTCGGCACAGTTTCGGTCTTGTATTCATTGGTCCGAACCTTGCCGCCGCCGTACCACGGGAAGCCGAAGTTCTGGCCTTTCTGCGTGATGCGGTTCAATTCGCCCGGCGGCTGGTCGTCCCCCATGCCGTCGACCTGGTTGTCGGTGAACCAGAGCGTCTTGTCGCGCGGATTGAAATCCATGCCGACCGAATTGCGCACCCCGGTTGCCACCACTTCGCGGTTCTTGCCGTCGCGGTCCATGCGCACGATGCCCATGATGCCGGTCCGGTAGTAGAGATCGAGTTTCTCCTGCGGCGGAACATTGAACGGCTGGCCGAGGGTGATGTAGAGCTTGTTGTCCGGGCCAACCCGACAGATGCGCGCGCCGTGGTTGAAGCTTTCCTCCTCGATCGGGATCAGCGTGCCCTTCGGCGCGACCTGGCCGATTGCGACGTCCCCGCCCTCATAAAAGAATTCCGCGGCCGGGAAGACCAGTGCGCGATTGTGTTCGACGACAAACAGGAATCCGTCCGGCGAGAAACACACCGCATTCGGCACCCGGAAATCGATGCCCGGCGCGAACACCTTCACCTCGTCGGCTACCCGGCTGCGGGTACGGTCCGTGACGGCCCAGACCCGGTTCTTGCGAGTGCCGACGAACACGATGCCGGTCGACGGCCCGACCGCCATGTGCCGTGCGTCCGGCGCCAGCGCATACAAGTCGATCCGGAATCCCGGCGGCAGTTTGACCTGCTTCAGGTTGCGCCGGATGGCATCCGCTCTCGGCCCCGTCTGCGGCACGGTTTCGAGCGTCATCGGTCCGCCGGTCGAGCGGAATGCTTCCAGCTGTTCAATGGTGGAGCTGGGCTTGCCCTGCGCAAGGACAGAGGCAGCCGTACCTGCGCACAGCAGGCCGGCCGCTATCGAAATGCGCGAAAGAACCATGATCGTCTCCTGTCATAGTGGCTTTACCCCGACGCAGACGGTGGCGCGAGGCATAGAGCCGGTTCGACCAGCGACTGCAGCGTTTAGCACCTGTCTTTGCGCCACTTCAAGCGGCTGCCGGGAGTCGACACGGATCAAACACGGCAGTCACGCCCCGCTTGAGCAGGCGCAAACGCAGCGACCCTCACGCGCCTAAGGTGGGGGGCTTCAATCGTTCAACCAGACATTCGGGACATCACCATGAACAGCATGCTGAAAAGACTGGCCGCCGTACTTGGCACGGCTGCGCTGCTGGCCGCCTGCGGCACGATGGGCGGGGGGAAACAGAGTAGTGGCGGCGGCGAGGCCAACACCATGACCGGCGGCGCCGAGGCAGCACCCA
>JAIXTG010000154.1 GCA_027484285.1 Oxalobacteraceae bacterium
TGAACTGGCCCGATGGCTTGAAGTCAGCACCCCACAGATCTCGCGGATACGGCACGGCACTCTGCCAGTAACGGCCGCCCTGCTGGCCAACCTGCTGGACGCCACAGATGTGAAGCTGAGGGAGTTGGAGAAGAGGGTCAGTCAGACGCCGGAGGATTGGCGGGAGCGGGTGAAGGCAGGGGCGAAGAAGCGGGTACCAGACAGCAAAACACCCCGCGACCTGCGCGGGGCCGGGTAAGAATCGCTCAGCAGATCAAGGCACGCCTACCAACGTGATCGTGTCGTTGGCCGCATCCAGCGTCGCTGTCGGGGCGGTGGTGCCGAAGTCCTTCAGAATGATGTTGTCCTTTTGCCGTACGCCATAGGCCCACTGGATTACGTAGTCGTTGGCCGAGGCCGAGGTACCCGCATCAAACCGCTGGTTCACTTCATCAAACACGCCCCGAACGATCGACACGCCATTGCTGCTGGGCCCGGTCTGGTAGGTGGTCGACACCGTAGTGAACGCCGTGATGACGCCGTCCCAGACCTTGATGATGTCACCCAACTGCGCTTCGGTGATCACATCCATGCCAGCCGTCGACGGCCCGCCGCCGTAACCCCCGGTCGCTGTCTGGCTGGCGGCGGTATAGACCACCATGTCGGTCGCGCCGTCGGCGGTACCCAGCGCGATCATGTCACCTCCGGTACCGCCGGTGATGGTATCTGCACCCGCACCGCCATTGATCGTATCGGCTCCGGCACCACCGACAATCACGTCAGCGCCTTCGTCACCGAAAACCACATCCGCCCCATCGCCGGCGTCTATCGTGTCGGCACCGCCGCCACCTAGAATGAAGTCGACCCGGGTGCCTGCAGTACTAGCGTCCATCGTGTCGTTGCCGGGTGTGCCGAGGAAGACGTACTGGCTGGTCGCGGCACTAGTATTGCCGTTGGCAGAGAGCGTCAGGAAGCCCTGCTTGGCGGTAACTTGTGGCACTAGCGTCGTGTTCCCCGAGGTAAAGCTGCCAATGCTGCCCGATACCGACGCATTTACTTGACCGGCCTGATTGAGTTGCACAACGAAGCCAGCGGCGGTGGCCGTCACGCTGATCGTGGGCAGTGGCGGACCCGGTACCAAGGCGATTAACTCAGGCATGGTTAATGGGCCAAGTGACTCGTAGGTAGTACCGGTCGACCAATCTGGCCGGTAGCTCAGGTCAAGGCGATCATAGATTTGGCGATACGTGATCTCGGCCTGCGCCCCGACATAGCCGGAGTTAGTCAGATGATCGGCATTGCGCTGCAGGTAGCTTTTGTTCTGATACATCGCCTTGAGCGCAGCTTCGGACGCCACCAACGGATCGGCGCTGGCCATAATGGCAGCCCAATTGCGCTCATCCGTTCCTGCGCCGATGTTGCCGTAGAGGCTGTACATGGCTCGCTTTATCAGCGCATCGGTATAGGTGAGATGGCCAGAGGCGGTCAGGAGATCGGCAATGGAAGGCTTGTTCATGGCGTGTGAAAGGAGATAACAAACCCAGTTACAGATATGGATTAACTACCGCTACTTGATGATACCTTGAGCAAGCCCAGCTTGAGCAGCCACGTCAGCCCCCGGAACACGAACGCCTGCCGCTCGGCTGGGACACCAGCCACCAGTTCGTTCGCCGACCGCGGTCCCGCAGCGGCCGCCTCAAGCACCACCGCCACCTCTTCCTCAGTCGGCAACACCAGCTTCGCAAAATCCACCATTGCCAGCTTCCGAACCGCTGCTACCCGCTGCAGCGCCACATCGACACTCGCATCGACCAGCGCCAGCACCGTCTGCGGCGTCAGTACCTGCGTCGGGTAACTGGCAAACGCATGAAATGGGTCCATCCGTGCCGGCCACGGGTGCGCCAGCGGTTTGATGTCGTTTGCTTGCTCGCGCCGCATCTCATTCAATTGCGCCCACAGCGCTTCGTACTGCGGAATGATCGTTGCCCAGTCGTACACCTGCCCCGCCCTCTCTCGCCCTGCCTCACCCATCTGTCGTCGCAATTCCGGGGAAGCAAACAGTCGCGTAAAGGCCTGCGTCGTAGCTTCCACATCGATGGCGACCAATGAGCACGTGTGACCGCAGTACATGTCGTAGGTATCGATCTCCAGTGCATGGCGCAGCGCCAAGTCACCCCCTAACCCTGCCTGCGGCATCGTGGTCGGGATCCGAAAGCCATCGACCCCTTCGCGCACCGTGTCCTTGTAGCCATCCCAGTCCGACACCACCACCGGCAGGCCGGCCGCCATCGCCTCGATCGGCGTGATGCCAAAGGTTTCCTGAATGTTGTCCGACAACGAGCAGAACACGTCGGCTGCTCCCCATGCGGTGTGCCGGTCGTCGGCCTTCCGACCATCAAGCGTCACCACGCGCACACTGGGGCACGCAAGCTTCGCCGCTTCGGCATAAGCGTTGGCAATGAAGTCGTTCGCATGCCAGCCACATTCGATGAGGATGACTTGCTTGCCGCTCGCCTGTGCTGCTGATTCGAGGGCCTGATACATCGCCAGCGGGTGGGCCTTCGCATGAAACGACAGCCGGCCCATAAACAGCACCACCAGCGTATCTTCGTCCACATCCAGCGCTGCGCGGGCAGCGGCCTTTTGGTTACTATTAAATACGAAGTCCTGCGTGTGGATGCCCAGAGGGATCACCGGCAGTTGCGGCAACACCAATTTGGTCACGCCGAGCCGGTCCTGCAGGTAATCGACCTGTGCCTGCAGCAGGCGCTCGACGTTGTTCTTGACCGCCGTCGATGTACAGATCACCGTATCCCATGGCTGTACCGGTGCCGTAATCAGGTTGGCCAGCGCATCCATCGCTGTCGCCGACGACGTGGTGTGCGTAATTCCACACAAGCTCCATGCGCCATGACCGTAAGCAGCGCGATGAAATGCATGCTCGCCAATGCCGGGACCAGGGTAATAGACGACACCGGCTTCCTCGAGGGCGGCGAGGCTGTTCTTGTCAACCGCCTTGACCGGCTCGTGACGGCCTGCCGCTTGGACGGTCTTAGCGAAATGGTGGGCGTGTTCGGGCGCCTGCACCTGCGCCCAGAAGGTAGTGGTGCGGCTATGGGTGAGGTAACCGCGCAGGAACGACTCGCCGGCGGCGTTGCGGCCCATGAGCTTCGGGCCACTGGTGGTGTACGCCTCGGGGTGGTAGAAGATTGCGGCCGTCATCCCGGGAAATGCTCAGCAGCCAAGGCGCGCATGTCGGCCTCGCTGCGCTCGGATTTACTGGCCAGCGCCCACAAGTCAAAGTAAGGGGCGTACACGCGGGCCATCGTCGCGACTGTCTTGAAACCCGCAGCCTGTAACGTGCCTCGCAGGACGGTCTCGGTAAAACCGCAGCGGTGCGCCATATACAGGTTGCCGCGGGCCATCGCGGCGCGGTGCCCGTACAAGATATCGATCGGCGCAATGGGGCCGGCTGGCGATGTATACGCCGCTGCAGTCAACTGGTCGTTGGCCACGAGGCTGCACACGGACTGCAGGTCGGGACAAGTAATCACCGCAAAGCCGACGTCGCTGAGCACCCGCAGGAATTCAGTCAAAGCGACGGGCACTTCGTGCGGATACAGGTGTTCGATGTTGTGGCTGCTGAAAATTGCGTCCACCGACTGGCTCGGCACTGTGGACATATCAGTCATGGTACCGATGACATCAGGCTGCACAGCCTGATCGATGTCAAAGCGCAACTCGCTCCAAATCGGAGAGTTGAATCCGCTTGTGGTCTGTTCCTTGCGTTTCGGACCACATCCAACATGCAAAAAAGTTTTCATAATTAAAAAACCCACTCCCTTGTGAGGAGTGGGTCGTTATTTAGGTGCCATGGAGCCTGGCTGCAAACAGCCTTGACACCCAAGACAGGTTAGATGAAGTCAAAGTTCGCGTTTGCAAACGTGCTGGAACCAATCGAGCTTACGCCGACGATCCTCGCGACGTTGACAACCGACAAATCGCCAGCTTCGAAGCTAGTGTTATCGGTAGTACGAGTGCCTGCACGAGCGATTGCAAGGTATGAATCAGTACCGTCGGTGTAGACCACCATAAAGGCGTTGCCAACGGCATCAAACGCCGCGTTTGAGCCCGTGATTGCAAAGGTACCACCTGCTTCAAGCGCATCCTCAACCGCGCTGGTGTTGCTCAGCGACGCACCGCGCAACACAAACACGTTACCAGTTGTCAGCGTTGTCGCACCGGTGAGGGTGGCGACAGTGCTCGCACCAGCAGCAGCAATTGCGGCACCGGCATGATCTACGATGCTTGATGCTGCGGCATTGATACCCGACGTGCCTGCCGCATTGAATGCTGCATAATCGATTGCGAGATTGTCGCCAGTCGATGTAGTCGTGAATCCGGTGATGGTATCAGCTTCGGTACCCACACCGCTGTAGTTCAGGGTCACGCGGTCAACCGAGGCAGTGCCTTCGGTCAGAACGATCGAGTCGTTGCCCGAACCACCAACCAGCGTGTCGGCACCGAGGCCGCCCGTCAAGGCATCTGCACCTGTTCCACCTACGACGCTATCAGCGCCTGCACCAGCATCGACAGTGTCTGCACCGCCACCGCCGTAGACGGTGTCTGCACCGGCACCCGTGGTGATCGTCTGCGACAGGGACGAACCAGTGGTGTTGGTCATTACAAACGCGCCACTCAGACCAGCGGCGTTGACCGTATTCGCAGCAATCACCGTATCAATCGTCAGATTTTCGGTGCCCGAGACATTCAGCGTGATGTTACGCGTAGTAGTTCCGTCGGACGTGAGGGTCAGGCCCAACGTTCCAGTGCGGACGGTTGACGACGCGGTGGCCTCGTCAATCAACAGGTTGACCGTCTCTGCCCCCGCAATTGCTAGCACGCCATAGTGGTCGTCAGCTGCTTGACGCATGGTGTAGTTGATCACGTCGGACGCGCCGGTGTTATCAGACAGCGAGAGCGTCAGGACGTCCGTATCTGCAGCGTTGTCCGCGTTCACGACAACGGTGGATCCGCTTGCAAGACCTGAAAGCTCTTCGTTGCCGTTAATGCCGTCAGCGAGCGTGACACTCGTAATGCCATCAAGGCGGGTCATATCAAACGCCGCACCCACGTTAAACTGATCAGAGATCAGGGCGTTTTCAACATTGGAAACTCTGCCGTTCAAGGTGGTGACAGCAGAAATCGAGAGACCATTCAACGTCGTTGCCACCGCTGTCGTGATAGACAGTGTGTCCGTACCATCACCGCCGTCGATGGAGTCACCAGTGGTGTAGTTCGCACCGAACACGAGGGTATCGTTGCCTGCGCCGCCGAGGACTGAGTCGTTACCCGCGCCTGAGGTGATCGAGTCGTTACCGTCACCACCGGTCAGAAGGTCATTGCCCGCTGCACCGTCAATAGTGTCGTTACCCGTACCGCCGTTGATGTCGTCATTACCTGCACCGCCAGTGACGTTGTCATTACCGGCACCGCCAGTGACTGTGGTCGAGGTGGCCGCAGTAACAATTGTGTCGCTGTTGGCAGAACCGACGACGGAGGTTACACCCACCATTTGGCCCACGTTGGTGAAGGTTGCCGACCCAGTCAAGCCAGAAGCATCCACAACAGCAGAGGTAGCCGAAGAGGCGGTAATCACTCCAGTAGTAACCGAGTTGTTGCCCAGGAAGTTCAGTCGAACAGCGCCACCAGAGTCAGGCGTGATACCAATCGTCGTCATTGCTTGTGTTGCAGCAGCCGTAGTCGACGTATTGACGTTTACGGTTTCAAAACCACCAACAACAATAGCATCCGACAGCACATCCGTTGCACCAACTGTGGAGGCAATATTCAACGTGAGTGTGTCGGTAATTGCCGTGCCGGTATCGTTGACGGTCAAGGCAGCGGCTTGAGTGGCAGTCTGGGTAACCGTACGGGTACCTGCTTCCATCGTGATAGTACGAGCCGCAGCCAAGGCGGCATCCATTACGACAGTGGCGATCCCAGTCTGAACATTCTCGGTTGTCAGGTTGGCGCCCAATGCGTCAGAGACACGGAGGGCTTCGAAATTGCTGATGGTGGCAGTAGTCGGCTTGCTGTACCCAGTCAGCAATGCAGATGTCGACATCAGAGTGTCTGTGCCATCACCACCATTTACGGTATCAGTAGTTGCGAGGTTGGCGCTGAAAACAATACGGTCGTTACCAGCACCTGCGTTAATTGAATCGTTGACAGCGTTCGTGCCGGTAAAGGTCATCACATCATTACCTGCACCGCCGGTCACAGTCATTGCGGTTGCTTGGTCAGCATTGAAAGTAAGGCCACCAGTTAGAGTACTCGCATCGACCGTCAACACGGTGGTGCCCAGTGCGTTGGTGATAGTCAAGTCTTGGCTG
Source organism: Oxalobacteraceae bacterium (assembly GCA_027484285.1). Classification (GTDB taxonomy): domain Bacteria; phylum Pseudomonadota; class Gammaproteobacteria; order Burkholderiales; family Burkholderiaceae_D; genus Pernthalerella. Next base: position 6,375 of record JAIXTG010000154.1, read on the forward strand.
CCAGTGACATTCAAGCGCGTTGCATTTGCTGTGGTCAAGGTGCCGATGGTGTTCGCGCCGCCAGTCGACACGATATTCAGGGTCTCAACGCCGGCGATCGTGGTTGTACCTGCGGTTTGATTACTGACCGTCAGTGTTGCAGAATCTGCCGTACCAGCGACTGCTGCAGTGGTAAACGTAAATGTCGCGTTTTGGTCAGTGTTCAATACCCCTAGGCCAACTGCGGTCGAGCCAATGTTCGTAAAGACAGCAGCGGCGGTCGAGCCGTTCGAGTTGACTTCAGCAACGCCCGAAGATCCCAGCAGACTGACTGTGCCAGCTGCGGTGAACGTTGCGTTCACTTTTTCGATCTCCGACACGTTCGACAGTGCGTAAGTGTTAGCTGCGCCCACGGTCACATTCAGGGTGTCGGTACCTGCACCACCCTTAAGCGTGTCGCCCACCGTGAAAGTTTGACCGGCGGCCGTGCCGGCAGAATTACCTGCGCTGAAGGTGTCGTTCCCGGAGGTACCAGTAAAGTCGTTCAGATCAGTAGTGAGCGGTTTAGTCCGGGCACAAGAACTTCCCCATCAAATCAATGGGTTATGCGACGCTTTTGCCACCCCGAGACGGGGGGTCGCCATCCGGTTACCAATGGCCGCCGATTGCAGCGACCTAAGAGCGGTTAATTCACCGTGGTAACCGCGGCCGGTGAGAAGTGAGGGTCGGTAAGTCGGTGTCCATCCGGTGACCATCAACGGCCATCGGCGACCCTCGATTCACGGCTTTCGACGCAAGGGCTTGCGGGCCAACACCGGCACATAGTCCGCCCCCAGCAGCACGCCCATGATCACCTGATGCACATCGGTTGTCTGTAACACCTCATGCGTGTGCCACAGCTTGGCCGGATCGATCGTCCATTGCAATGGGCCGCCTCCTGCTCCCGCCAA
>JAIXTG010000140.1 GCA_027484285.1 Oxalobacteraceae bacterium
GCCTTCTTCACCTTCGGGAACATCTCCTTCTCTTCCTCTTCCACGTGGTGCTCGATGTATTCGCCCAGGACTTTGACTTTGGCGTCGAACATGGGATCGTCAGGCTGCATTGCCTGGATCTGGGTCACCAGGTCACGTGCGCTGGCATGCTCGACTTCAGCTTCATCGATCAGCTCTTCGTCCTTCTCCAGCGCGTCGCGTGCCGCAGGATAGAAAAACTGTTCCTCGATATCCGCGTGAAGGATGAACTCGGTACAGATCTGGTCCGCAAGCTCCTGCTTCTCATCGGGGCTCGCTTTTTCGTGCATCTTTTCGTACTGCTTCAAAAGTTGCCGGACTTGCTTGTGATCGTCGAGCAGCAGGTCGATCGCATTGTTGCTTTGGTTCTTCGCAGTCATGATGCCTTCCTTGTTGTCAGCCGAGACAAGGTTTGGAGCGAATGGGCGTCGCGCCGTTCCATTTACTTTCATTCATCCAGAGACCGCAGCCATCGTACATCCCGGCACCCAAAGATTTACACCCGGCACGATGGCCGGGCGCAAACCACGTCGCGCTTGAAACGGAAGGAGGATGCGGCGCTTACCTGCCGGCTGCTGAACTGGGTGCGTGGCCGGGAGTGGCCGTGGCGGGAAACGCCCCGGGCGACAACGTGACGGCCGCCTCCCGCTCGAGCCCGATCGCATTCGCCACCTGCGCAGTTGCGGTGTGATGAACCATATGGCCTGCGCCCGGGATCAAAACGAGCTGGCTATGCGGAATCTCGGCATGCAAGCGTTTCGCATGATGCTGGGGGCTGACCTGCAGATCACCCGTGCCGGCAATGATGGTCACCGGCATGGTCAGTTCCCGGAACCTCATCGACAGGCGTTCGGCAAACTGCGGCATCCGGACGCCCTCCCGCGTCGATGTACGCAATTCCGCCGGACGCAGTGCGAGCCACGCGGGATAACCGGTGCGAAAACGCTGGGTCACCTGCGCCGGGCTGAATAGTTTTCGAAGCAGCAGCGGCCACGCCAGCCTGCCCAGCAGCGGCGATACGGTGTGCCGCAGTACCCCGCCCAACCAGGGCAGTGATGAGGGCAGCATCAGCAATGCATCGAGGCGCGGCAGCGGAAAGTAGTAACCCGACATCAGCACCAGCCGACGCACTTGCTGCGGATGCGACAGCGCGAGAGCGATCGCCGCCAGGGTGCCCCACGAATGACCGGCGACTGTCGCTGACTGAATGCCCAGTTGCTGCAGCGCCTTCGACAACGCCGCTGCCTGCGCATCCGGATCGCTGCCGTTTTCCAGGTGCTCGCTGTGCCCGTGACCGGGCCGGTCGAATGCGATCACGCGATATTGTTGTGCAAGTTGCTCGACCAGGCCGCTGAGCTCGAGTTCGCGCACTGACGTCCCGTTCCCGTGGAGCAGCAGCAGGGGCTCGCCACTGCCTTGGTCGATGTAATGGAGGCGTACGCCATCCACGGTGATGAATTGTCCCGAGGGACGACATGCTTTCTCTGCCTGACGCGACTTGGCGGCGACGACCGCCGCCATCATTGCTGCGGCAGCCGCCACGCCAAGCAATCCCCGATAACCGATGCGAACCTGCATGCACAGCCTCCTTGTGTCAGAGTTTGTCGAGCATCCCGGCTCAGTGCCGGGTCTTGTTGCCTTTCATGCCGCCGCCTGTCAGCTTGTTTTCCGTGGCCCAGGCGCGGCGCTTTGCTTCCTGCTCCGGCACGCCACGCTGTTCATAACTTTCCTCGATGTGTTTCGCCTGGCGCTTCTGCTTGCTGGTGTAGGACTGCTTGCTTCCTCTTGGCATGGCTGTCTCCTGAATAATGTTCCCGGCCTCGCCAACCCGGTTGCCCGGTGCGCGGCCATGCGGGTTGGGCTACGCCGCGCGCCGTCGGTTCGCCGCGGCGTCTGATCCAGCGTATGGCGCAGGTCGTATTTGTGCTGTGCCCTTTTACTGAGGGAACGCGATTAAGGCCACCCAATAAAACAGAACCGGCACTCCGGGGCATGAAACCGGCACATTCGCCCATGCTGGCGGCAACGTCATGAAAATGCCGGTGCGCTGGAAGCGCCTGGCCAATGTGCAAGCGGGGGTGCATGCAGCAAAAAAAACGCCCGATCGGTTGATCGGGCGTTCGAGGACTCAGCCTGGGGTCACGGTGTCAGCAGCACTTGGCGATGCGGCCGTTGCCACCGTAGCGCGCGTCCTGGCGCTCCCGGAAGAACTCTTCGTAAGTCATCGCGGGTTGATCCGGATGGTTGGTTTGCATGTGGTTCAGGTAATTGTCGTAGTCCGGCAGCCCGACCATCAGCCTCGCCGTCTGGCCGAGGTAGGCGCCAAGTTTTCCCAGTTCACCGAACATGCGAGTCTCCGTTGAGCGGTCAGGCCGAGGCGGTGCCCGAGGGCACGGCTTCCGCTTCCCGCGTGGTGGGCTTGTCCGCGCGCAGTGCCTGAATGCAGGTGCGAACGCTGAAGAACAGAATCGACAGGACGACCGCCATGAACAGCGCTGCCAGTGCCGCATCGATGTAATCGTTCGTGATGATCTGCTTCATCTGTGCGGCCGATTTGGCCGGCGCCAGCAGTTCGCCATTCGCGAGTGCCGTCTCGAACTTGTTCGCATGCGCGAGGAAGCCGATGCGCGGGTTCTCGTGGAAGAGCTTCTGGTAGCCTGCGGTCAGCGTGCAGATCAGCAGCCAGGTGACAGGTACCAGCGTCACCCAGGCGAACTTCTCGCGCTTCATCTTGAACAGCACCACAGTCGCCAGCAGCAGTGCCACAGCGGCAAGCATCTGGTTCGAGATGCCAAACAGCGGCCACAGCGTATTAATGCCACCCAGCGGATCGACCACGCCCTGGTACAGGAAGTAGCCCCATGCACCCACGCACAGCAGGGTAGCGATGATGCTCGACGCGACGCCCGGGATGCGACGGAACGGCGGAACCAGGGTGCCGATCAGGTCCTGCAGCATGAAGCGGCCCACACGGGTGCCGGCATCAACCGCGGTCAGGATGAAGAGCGCCTCGAACAGGATCGCGAAGTGGTACCAGAAGGCCATCATCTCCCGGCCACCGATCATCTCCGAGAAGATGTAGGCCATGCCGACGGCCAGCGTCGGTGCGCCGCCGGCGCGCGAGATGATGCTGGTTTCGCCCACATCCTTGGCCGTTTGCGCCAGCATTTCCGGCGTGACCACGAAGCCCCACTGGCTGATGGCTGCCGCAGCCGTTTCCGGCGTGGTACCGATCAGTGCGGCCGGGCTGTTCATTGCAAAGTAAATGCCCGGCTCGATGATCGATGCCGCGACCAGCGCCATGATGGCAACGAACGATTCCATCAGCATGCCGCCATAGCCGATGTACGGTGCGTGCAGTTCGTTCTCGAGCAGCTTCGGCGTGGTGCCGGAGGAGATCAGCGCATGGAAACCGGACACGGCACCGCAGGCGATCGTGATGAACAGGAAGGGGAACAGCGAACCCGACCAGACCGGACCGGTGCCATCGACAAACTGGGTGACCGCCGGCATTTTCAGCTCCGGTGCGACAATCACGATGCCCAGTGCCAGCGCAACGATTGCGCCGATTTTCAGGAAGGTCGACAGATAATCGCGCGGCGCCAGCAGCAGCCACACCGGCAGCACGGAAGCGATCACGCCATAGGCCAGCAGCATCCAGGTCAGCTGGGTACCGGTGAAGGTGAAGGCCGGACCCCAGTACGGATCAGCTGCCACCGAGCCACCGAACACGATCGACGCCATCAGCAGGATGAAGCCGATGACCGATACCTCGCCTACGCGTCCCGGGCGAATGTAGCGGCTGTACAGGCCCATGAAGACAGCGATCGGGATCGTGGCGGCCACCGTGAACGTGCCCCACGGGCTTTCTGCCAGCGCCTTCACGACAATCAGCGCCAGCACGGCCAGCAGGATGGTCATGATCATGAACGTGCCGAACAGCGCAATCACGCCCGGCACCAGGCCCAGCTCGGATTTGATCAGGTCGCCCAGCGAGCGGCCGTCGCGGCGGGTGGAAACGAACAGGATCATGAAGTCCTGCACGGCGCCGGCCAGCAGCACGCCGACGATCAGCCACATCATGCCGGGCAGATAGCCCATCTGCGTGGCCAGCACCGGGCCGACCAGCGGACCCGCTCCCGCGATGGCGGCGAAGTGGTGACCGAACAGCACATGCTTGTTGGTCGGTACGAAGTCGAGGCCGTCATTCAGCCGCACCGCAGGTGTGGCGCGATTGCCGTCGAGTTGCATGACCTGCGTGGCGATGAAGCGGGCGTAAAAGCGATAACCAATCAGGTAGATCGCGACTGCTGCAACCACAATCCACAACGCATTGATGGTCTCGCCGCGTGACAACGCGACAGTGCCGAGCGCAAAAGCCCCGACCAGCGCCAGTGCCATCCAGCCGGCTTGTTTGACGATTGAGCCCATGAACCTGTCTCCGAATCTCTATGGGGGTTGGAAAGAAGCGGGCGGATTATACCCGCGAAGAACCGGGCTTTACTCTAGGTGAAACGGTTGAAAAATTCACTCGAGACCGGTTAAAAATTCATCAGAAAAATTATGTCCCGAATGCTGCGTTGCAATGTGATTTCGCTAATGTCTGGGGCATGCGAATTTGTTAGACTCGTTCGTACAATAAACGTTTGTTGAACAATAACAACTGGGAGGTGACGGTGTATACGACGACACAACATGCAGCCCGGCAACTAATGCAACAACGCCTTTCGCTTCATCCGATCGAGCACCTGCCTCCGGAGTGGCGGCCCGCTAGCGTGACCGATGGCTATGCAGTTCAGGCAGAACTGAACCGCCTGCTGATCGACGCCGGCATGGGCGAGCCGGTCGGCCACAAGATCGGTTGCACGACGCCGGTGATGCAGGCCTTCGTCAACATCGACCAACCCTGCGCCGGCCGTATCTTCAGCAAGACCGTGATGCACCGCCGCGGCAGCGTGCCTGCGCACGGCTTCGTTCGCCTTGGCATCGAATGCGAAATCGCGGTCCGGCTGGGCAGCGACCTGCCGCCGCGCGCCGAGGCTTATGAACGCGATGAAGTCGGTGCAGCCGTCAGCGAAGTAATGGCCGCCATCGAACTGGTCGACGAGCGTTATCAGGATTTCCATGCCCTCGGCGTACCCACCCTGATCGCAGATGACTTTTTCAATGCCGGCTGCGTCCTTGGCGAACCGGTCAGCGACTGGCGTGGTCTGGACCTTGCGGCGCTGCGCGGACGTACCTGGATCAATGGCGTGCAAGTGGCGTCGGGGCTCGGCGAACTGGTCATGGGCCACCCGCTGAATGCACTTGCGTGGCTGGCTGACGCCCAGCACCAGCACAAGATGCCGGGACTGAAGGCCGGTGACTTCATCATGCTCGGCAGCCTGGTAGAAACGCAGTGGCTGAAAGCCGGCGACCGCGTCCGGATTGCCATCGATGGCCTGGGTGAGGCGTCCCTAGACTTCGGCGCCTGAGCGAGCCTGCGTGATACATTGAAGGCTCAATTTTCCGGAGAGAAACAATGTGCCGACTGCTGATCCTGTGCTGCCTCGCCCTGGGCAGCGTATTTAACGCCTGTGCAGACGATCGCATTCAGCATGGCGACTGGTCTTCCCAGTTCAGCGAAGGCATGGGCGAAGTATCGACCCATGAAAATGGCGGCTCGATGTTTGGCATGCTGTGCAAGGACGACAGCTGCCGGTATTACTTTGCCAATGGCATCGACTGCGAGCCGGGCAACAATTACCCGCTGATGGTGACCACCGCCGCCGGCGCATTGGCCTTCGATGCCGTCTGCGACCAGATGGAGACGGCCAATGGCGGCGTGCTCCTGTACTGGTTCAATGAATCGCCGCAGCTGAATGCCGCTTTCAGAGAGTCGACTGCGGTCGGCTTTGCATTCCCGATGACCAACGGACAATTCCGGACCAGCAAGTTCTCGATGAAGGGTTATGGCGAGGCAGTCGAGCGCCTGGTGAATGGCTTGCGCGCCAAGCAGGAAGCGGAACAGAACCCGGACGCCGCCGACCGTACCTGACGAGGTCGGCAGGCGCTGCCCGGAATCAGCTATCCGCGCGCAAACCGCGCCACTCGGGCGCGAGGTCTTGTGCAATGCCGAACAGGTCGAGCAGGCGGCCGACGGTGTGATCCACCATCTCCTCGATGCTCTGCGGGCGCTGGTACAGGGCCGGCAACGGCGGGAACACGATCCCGCCCATTTCTGTGACAGCCGTCATGTTGCGCAGGTGCGCAAGATTGAACGGCGTTTCCCGGACCATGAGCACCAGCCGGCGTCTTTCCTTCAGCACCACGTCGGCGGCGCGCGTGATCAGGTTGTCACACATTCCGTGGGCGACTGACGCCAGGGTTTTCATCGAGCAGGGCACGATCACCATGCCATCCGACTGGAAAGATCCGCTCGCCACGCAGGCGCCGATGTCGCGCACGCTGTGCACGTGGTCGGCCAGCGCCTCGATTTCCTTGCGCTTGAGGTCGAGCTCGTGGTGAAGGTTGAGTGCAGCGGCATCGGAGATCATCAGGTGAGTCTCGATGCCGTCAGTGCGCTGCAGCTGAGACAGCAGCCGCACGCCGTACATCGCGCCCGATGCACCGGTCATGGCGACAATCAGGCGCTTCAAGGCTTCAGCCCTTGATCAGGGTTTGCAGCTCGCCCGACTCGTACATCTCGTTCATGATGTCCGCGCCGCCGACGAATTCGCCTTTCACATACAGCTGCGGGATCGTCGGCCAGTTCGAAAACTCCTTGATGCCCTGACGGACTTCATCGTCCTCGAGCACATTGACCGTCACCAGGTTCTCGGCACCGGTCGCCTTCAGCAGTTCAATCGCACGGCCGGAAAAGCCGCACTGTGGGAACTGCGCTGTGCCCTTCATGAAGAGCACTACCGGATGGCTGGTCACGGTCTCTTTGATCCAGGCTTGTACGTCGCTCATAAATCCTTGTCCTCTCTGGCAGGGTGGGTTGACTGCATCATTATAGGGAATTCGCTGCTGCCCTGTGGTCAGCCCTTCAGTTTTGCGAACGCGGCTGCCATCGCTGTATTGGACGGCGCTTCCTCACGCCGCGGGGCCTGCGGGCGGGGCTGGTTGCGGCCCGGGCTTTCGCGCCGTTCCCCGGCTGCCGGCGCCGCATCCGACAGGCGCATGGTGAGTGCGATGCGCTTGCGCTTGACGTCGACTTCCAGCACTTTCACTTTCACCACCTGGCCAGCCTTGACCACCGTATGCGGGTCTTTCACATACTGGTTCGACAAGGCCGAGATGTGGACCAGGCCGTCCTGGTGCACGCCGATATCCACAAAAGCGCCGAATGCCGCCACGTTGGTGACCACGCCTTCGAGGATCATGTCCGGGCGCAGGTCCGACAGCTCTTCAACGCCGTCCTTGAAGCTGGCCGTTACGAAAGCCGGCCGCGGGTCGCGGCCCGGCTTGTCGAGTTCCCTGAGGATGTCGGCCACGGTCGGCACGCCGAAGCGCTCGTCTGCATAGCGCTTCGGGTCGAGCGATTTCAACAGCGCGCTGTCGCCGATGACACCTTTCACGTCCCGCCGGATGTCGGCCAGAATCTTTTCGACCAGCGGATAGGATTCCGGGTGCACTGCCGATGCATCCAGCGGGTTGTCGCCGCTCATGACGCGCAGAAAGCCGGCAGCCTGCTCGAAGGTCTTGTCGCCCAGGCGCGGTACCTCGCGCAGCGCGGCCCGCGAGCCGAAGGCGCCTTTCTGGTCACGATAATTGACGATGCTCTGGGCGACGCTGCCGTTCAGTCCCGACACCCGGGCCAGCAGCGGCACCGACGCGGTGTTGACGTCGACGCCGACCGCGTTGACGCAGTCTTCGACCACCGCATCCAGCGCGCGCGCCAGGCGCGTCTGCGATACATCGTGCTGGTACTGGCCGACACCGATCGACTTCGGGTCGATCTTCACCAGTTCCGCCAGCGGGTCCTGCAGCCGGCGCGCGATCGACACCGCGCCGCGCAGCGACACGTCCAGTTCCGGCAATTCCTTGGAGGCGAATTCAGAAGCCGAATACACCGACGCGCCGGCCTCGGAGACCACGATCTTGTTCAGCTTGACCTCGGGAAGGCGCTTGATCAGGTCCTGCGCAAGGCGGTCGGTCTCGCGCGAGGCAGTGCCGTTGCCGATGGCCACCAGGGAGACCTGGTGTTTTTTTGCCAGCAGCGCGAGCTGGTGCAGCGAGCCCTCCCAGTCATTGCGGGGCTGGTGCGGGTAAATGGTGGCGGTATCGACCACCTTGCCGGTAACGTCGACGACCGCTACCTTGACGCCGGTCCGCAGGCCCGGGTCGAGGCCGATAGTAACGCGCGGGCCGGCAGGTGCTGCCAGCAGCAAAGCTTTGAGGTTGCGTGCGAATACCTGGATCGCCTCGGCTTCCGCATCCTCGCGCAGCTTCGTCATCAGCTCGGTTTCGAGATGCATGAATACCTTCACCCGCCAGGTCCAGCGCACGGTATCCATCAGCCATTTGTCGGCCGGCCGGTTTTGCTGGGAAACGCCGAAGCGCTGGGCAATCCGGCTTTCGCAGGGGTTCGGCGGCGCTGCCCAGGTCGGCTTTTCTTCCTCGCTGTCGAGGCGCAGCGTCACCGTCAGCATTTCTTCGCGGCGGCCGCGCAGGATCGCCAGCGCGCGGTGCGACGGTATGTTGGCCAGCGGCTCCGTGTACTCGAAGTAGTCAGCGAATTTTTCGCCGGCCTCCTGCTTGCCGTCGATCACGCGCGTCTCGACCACGCCATGCTCGAGCAGGTAGGTGCGCAGGTCTTGCAGCAGCGAGGCGTCTTCGGCAAAGCGTTCCATCAGGATCTGGCGCGCACCGTCGAGTGCAGCTTTCGCATCCGGCACGCCCGGGTTGTCGCCGTTGTCCGTGGTGAACGCAGGACGGAGGAATTTGACAGCCTCCTCGTCCGGATTCAGCTGCGGATTGCCGAGCAGCGCGTCGGCCAGCGGCTCCAGTCCGGCCTCGAGCGCAATCTGCGCCTTGGTGCGACGCTTCGGGCGGTACGGCAAGTACAGGTCTTCCAGCCGGGTTTTGTCTTCGGCCATCAGGATCGCTGCCTGCAAGGCTGGCGTCATTTTTCCCTGTTCCTGGATCGATGTAATGATCGCCTCGCGCCGCGCTTCCAGTTCGCGCAGGTAGCGCAGCCGCTCTTCCAGCAGGCGCAACTGGATATCGTCGAGGCCGCCGGTAACTTCTTTTCGGTAGCGCGCGATGAAGGGCACGGTCGCGCCCTCATCCAGCAGCGCAATTGCGGCGGTCACTTGTTCGGTGCGGGCAGCCAGTTCGGTGGCGAGGCGTTGTTCAATCGAAGGAAGCATCGTGAATCAGCAGGGGGAGGAAGCGTCAAAGCGTCGGATGATACGCAATTCGAGGCGCCGCGCCAGTCTTGACAGCGGCTCAGTTCGCGGCAAGTCGTGCACCCGACACCCGTTCGATGCCGGCCAGGTCTTGCCAGCTTTGCACTTGCAGCCAGCC
>JAIXTG010000217.1 GCA_027484285.1 Oxalobacteraceae bacterium
CAGGCCGATGATCACGGCGACCAGGCTGAGCAGGCCGACCAGAACCATCAGGCGGGTGACCACCCGGAAATTTCCCAACGAAAACGAACGACTCATGATCAGGCAGCTCCCCCGTGACGACGCCCTTCCGGCAGGAAGAACGATTCCTCAACGTCTGTTGGATGTGAACGAACCAGTCCGGAAATGGACTGCGCGGCCGCATGATAAACGATAGAAACATTTCTTGTGCACAACTGCCGTGCCAGCCTTGCAGGACCGGCCGTCACACGGCGTTCAGGAGGCCGGGCCGAAAAGCGGCTTCTGGGCAGGCGGTTCGGCAGCGTCGGCATTACCGGCTTCGGCACGCGCGAGCAGCCGCCAGATTTCCCGCTCCAGCGGGGTGGCCGCGCCGGGCCGTGCAAGCCGGGTGGCCAGCGCCGCAGCACCCTCACTCGCCGCCAGCGCCTGCAGCCGTGCCACTGTTGTCCGGTAATCGGCCAGCAGCCACGCCGGGCTTGCAGGCCCGGGCAGGCGTTCCTCCGTACCCGGGATGGGATCCCGGCGCGCCAGCTCGATCTGATCGAACATTGCCCGGATCTCGGCGTCGCCAAGATGGAGGGCCCGCCACTGGCTGCGCAGCTCGGCCTGCCGTGCCGGCGACAGTTCGGCATCGCCCACCGCCGTCATCAGGTCCTGTTTGAGTTTTTCCCGGTTCAGGCGCAGCTGTTCGGTGAAGCCGGACGCAAGTACCGCCGCCGGAATGGAGAAAATGCCGATGCCGACCAGCGCCAGCACCACCGTGGCAAAGCGGCCGGCCGGCGTGACCGGCGCGAGGTCGCCATAGCCGACCGAAGCCAGCGTGACCACCGCCCAGTACATGGCCTGCGGGATGTTCTCGAATTTGTCCGGCTGCGCGTCACGCTCGAGCAGGTAGCCAAAGGCGGCCATCATGAACACCAGCAGCACCATCACCAGCGATGAAGCCAGCAGGATCGGCGCCTCTTTTTTCAGCACCGCGAACATGGTGTCGTTTGCGCTCGAGTAGCGCGTCAGCTTCAGCAGCCGCACCAGCCGCACGATGCGGAGGAAGCGCAGGTCGGCAAAATCGCCGAACAGCATGCCGAGCATGAAAGGCAGGATTGCGGCCAGGTCCAGCAGGCCCTGCCATGACACGATAAACCGCAGGCGCATGCGCCACGCCGGGCGGCCCGGGTCATCTTCCGGGCTCGCATAGACGCGCAGCAGGTATTCCACGCCGAACACCACGAACGAGATCGCATCGATCAGGCGGAATAGCAGCCCGTAGGAAGCGTTCAGGCTGTCGACCGACTCGCAGACGATGGAAACGACCGAGGCCAGGATCCAGAAAATCAGGAACAGTTCGATCGCAAGATGCAGGCTGCCGCCGCTCGTGCCCGGGGCCAGCAGCGCATGGATCTGCTGGCGACGGGATCGCCCGGCATGTCGCTCGTTGAATTCGGCGAGAGAAATCCTCAGGGACGACAGCACCCCGGCCGCTGGCGCAACATGCCGGACCGCAGTGTTCTTGAAAGGGGTATCGGGTTCGGGCTGCATCGGGTCTCCGCAATCGATCGCGGCATTGTAAACGGGCACGCCGGACGGCCGGCAGTTTGCATCCAGCGCTCGCCCGCAGCAGAAGGCCGGAGATTTTGCGAGAATCGTCGCCACTGGCGGAACACTCGATCGGTCAGTGCAACCATGCGTGTACCCGCTTGCCCCCTCTCTCAATCGCACCACAAGGAACGCCCCCGATGACGAACGGACCTGTCCATGCCGCATGAGATTCCGCTGATCAGCACCCTCGCTGCGGCATTCAGCCTCGCCCTCGTTTTCGGTTATGTCGCGGTCCGGCTGAAGATGCCGGCGCTGGTCGGCTATCTGGCCGCCGGTATCGCAATCGGGCCGTTTACGCCGGGCTTCGTGGCCGACGGCGCGCTGGCCGGCGAACTGGCCGAGATCGGCGTGATGCTGCTGATGTTCGGCGTCGGCCTGCATTTTTCCATCGACGACCTGCTGGCGGTGCGCCGGATCGCCCTGCCGGGCGCGGTGCTGCAGATTGCGGTGGCAACCGCGCTGGGTGCGGCGCTGGCGAACTGGTGGGGCTGGGACATTGGTGCGGCGCTGATTTTCGGGCTGTCGCTGTCAGTGGCGAGCACCGTGGTGCTGCTGCGGGCGCTGGAATCACGTGGCGCGCTGGAATCGATGAATGGCCGCATCGCCGTCGGCTGGCTGGTGGTGGAGGACCTGGTGATGGTGATCGTGCTGGTGCTGCTGCCGGCACTGGCCGGGCTGCTGGGCGACGACGGCAAGGCGGCCGACGGCCAGCTGCTCGCGACACTCGGCATCACGCTGCTGAAGGTCGCGCTGTTCATCGGGCTGATGCTGGTGGTGGGCCTGCGGCTGCTGCCGCGCCTGCTCTGGCTGGTCGCGCGCACCGGTTCGCATGAACTGTTCCGGCTGTGCGTGATTGCCGCAGCGATCGGCATCGCCGTCGGTGCCGCCTCCCTGTTCGGCGTATCGTTCGCGCTCGGCGCCTTCTTTGCCGGCATGGTGCTGCGCGAGTCCGAGTTCAGCCACCAGGCGGCCCAGGAATCGCTGCCGCTGCGGGATGCCTTCGCGGTGCTGTTTTTCGTGTCGGTCGGCATGCTGCTCGACCCGCGCGTGCTGGTGGATCAGCCGATGGCGCTGCTGGCGGTACTGGGCATCATCATGATCGGCAAATCCATTGCAGCAGCGGCACTGGTGCTCGCCTTCCGTTATCCGCTGAACACGGCACTGGTGGTATCGGCCAGCCTGGCCCAGATCGGCGAATTCTCGTTCATCCTGGTCGGCCTCGGCGCATCGCTGGGCCTGCTGCCCGACACCGGCCGCAGCCTGGTGCTGGCCGGAGCGATCATCTCGATCGCGCTCAATCCGCTGCTGTTCGCGCTGATCGACCCGCTGGAACGCTGGGCGACGCGCCATTCGGCGCTCGCACGATCGCTGGCCAGCCCCAGCGATGCGCTGTCGACGCTGCCGATGGCTACCGAGGAAAAATACCTGGCCGGGCAAGTCATCCTGGTCGGCTATGGGGGAGTTGGCAGGCGCATTGCGGCCGCACTCGATGAGCAGCGCATACCGTATGTCGTGGTGGAGCAGAACCGCGAGCTGGTGCAGCAGCTGCGCGCGGCCGGCAAGGCCGTGGTGCTGGGCAATGCGTCCGAAGCCGCCGTGCTGATCCAGGCCCACATCGCCCGCGCTGCGCTGCTGATGATCGCCGTGCCGGACACCGTCGACCTGCGGGCCGCGCTCGCGTGCGCGACCCAGCTCAACCCGGCCATCGAGGTGCTCGCACGCAGCAACAACGAGGAAGAGGCGGCACTGCTGGAACGCGAGCTGCCGGGCCGGGTCTTCCTCGACAAGGCGGAGGTATCGCGCGGAATGATCGCCGAAGCGCTGCGGCGCTTCGGGCGGGAGGATCAGCGCCGCACGGCCATGAACACGTAGCGGTTCAGGCTGAAGAAATAGCCGTCCTCGGCGCCGATCCTTCGCACATCCTCGACCCAGGCCGCAATGTCTTGCGCGTTCAGCCCGTTCCTGCCGGTGGCGAAGCTGCCGAGCATGGCCATCATGCCGACGCTGTAGGTGTTCGTGTCATAGGTGGTGTTCAGCATCGGCACCACCTCGACGCGCACATCCGCAAAGCCGGCCGCCAGCATGCGCCGCTTCAGCGTGCGCGGCAATTGCGGGTGCGGTATGTGCTCGTTCCATGTTTCGATCACGCGCCGCATGCGTGCGTCATCATGGCTGGCCCAGACCGCCGACTCCCAGTCGGTATC
>JAIXTG010000066.1 GCA_027484285.1 Oxalobacteraceae bacterium
GCGCGTGCGCTGTCGCTGACCTCGATCCGCGTGGTGGAAACCATCCCCGGCAAGAATTACATGGGCCTCGAGCTGCCCAACCCGAAGCGGCAGATCGTGCGCCTGACCGAAATCGTCGGCTCCAAGGTCTACAACGACAATGCTTCGCTGCTGACCGTCGGCCTCGGCAAGGACATCGCCGGCAATCCGGTGGTGGCCGACCTCGCCAAAATGCCGCACCTGCTGGTGGCCGGTACTACCGGTTCGGGCAAATCGGTCGGCATCAATGCCACCATCCTGTCGCTGCTGTACAAGGCCGATCCGAACCAGGTGCGCCTGATCCTGATCGACCCGAAGATGCTGGAACTGTCGATCTACGAAGGCATTCCGCACCTGCTAGCGCCGGTCGTCACCGACATGCGGCAGGCCGGCCATGCGCTGAACTGGGCCGTGAACGAAATGGAGCGGCGCTACAAGCTGATGTCCAAGCTCGGCGTGCGCAACCTCGCCGGCTTCAACCAGAAGATCGCCGACGCTGCCAAGAAAGAAGAAAAAATACCCAACCCGTTCAGCCTGACGCCGGACGCACCGGAGCCGCTGGAGAAGTTGCCCACCATCGTCATCATCATCGACGAGCTGGCCGACCTGATGATGGTGGTCGGCAAGAAGGTCGAAGAGCTGATCGCCCGCATCGCGCAGAAGGCGCGCGCGGCCGGCATCCACCTGATCCTTGCCACCCAGCGCCCGTCGGTGGACGTGATCACCGGCCTGATCAAGGCCAACGTGCCGACCCGTATCGCGTTCCAGGTATCGTCCAAGATCGACTCGCGCACCATCCTCGACCAGCAGGGCGCGGAAGCGCTGCTCGGCATGGGCGACATGCTGTACATGCCGCCCGGCACCGGCCTGCCGGTGCGCGTACACGGCGCCTTCGTATCCGACGATGAAGTGCACCGCGTGGTCGAGCACCTGAAATCGCAGGGCGAGCCGAACTACATCGAGGGCATCCTCGAAGGCGGCGTGGCCGAGGGCGGCGAGGGCGGTGTCGCAGGCGGCGAGGGCGCGCCGGGCGGCGAGGCCGACCCGATGTACGACCAGGCAGTCGCTGTCGTGCTCAAGCACCGTCGTGCATCGATTTCCCTCGTGCAGCGTCACCTGCGGATCGGCTACAACCGCGCCGCGCGCCTGCTCGAGCAAATGGAGCAGAGCGGTATGGTGTCGTCGATGCAGTCGAACGGCAACCGCGAGATACTGGTACCTGCATCCGCAGCCGATCAGGAGTGATCCCTTGCTGAAACCGATTCTCATGCGCGGCCTGCTGGCCGCCAGCCTGGCACTGCCGGCATGCGTGCAGGCCGCTGCACTCGAGCAGTTCCGGTCTTTCGTTGCCAACACCAAAAGCGCGCGCGGCGAATTCCGCCAGCGCATGGTGAAAGAAGAAGACGGCAAGCTGCGCACCTCCGGCGAGGTCAGCGGCAGCTTCGTGTTCTCGCGGCCCGGCAAATTCATCTGGACCTACCGCAAGCCCTACGAACAAGTGCTGCAGGCCGATGGCGAAAAACTCTTCATCCATGACAAGGACCTGAACCAGGTCACTGTGCGCCCGCTCGGCAATGCGATCGGCTCGTCGCCGGCCGCCATCCTGTTCGGCAGCAACGACCTCGAGAAGAATTTCACCCTGAGCGAAGCCGGCACCCGCGACGGCATCGACTGGCTTCAGGCGATACCGAAAGCGAAGGACACCCAGTTCGAGAAAATCGGCATCGGCTTGAAGGAGGGCGTACCGGTCGCAATGGAACTGCGCGACGGCTTCGGCCAGGTGTCGGTACTGAGCTTCACCAAATTCGAGAAGAACCCGTCGCTGCCGGGCACGCAGTTCCGGTTCGTGATGCCCAAGGGGGCGGATGTACTGGAGCAGTAGTGAGCAAGCCCCTCGCTGAACGCCTGCGTCCCGCCACCCTCGATGAGGTGATTGGCCAGCAGCACCTGCTCGGCCCCGGCAAGCCGCTGCGCGTGGCGTTTGAATCCGGCCAGCCGCATTCGATGATCCTGTGGGGCCCGCCCGGCGTCGGCAAGACCACGCTGGCCCGCCTGATGGCGCAGGGCTTCAACGCGGAATTCATTGCGCTGTCTGCCGTGCTCTCGGGCGTGAAAGACATCCGCGAAGCCGTCGAGCGCGCGCAAGTGCTGCAGGCAAACTCCGGCCGCCCGACCATCCTCTTCGTGGATGAGGTGCACCGCTTCAACAAGAGCCAGCAGGACGCCTTCCTGCCCCATGTGGAAAGCGGGCTGTTCACCTTCATTGGCGCCACCACCGAAAACCCGTCGTTCGAAGTCAACAGCGCGCTGCTGTCGCGTGCAGCCGTGTATGTGCTGAAGTCGCTGTCCGAGGAAGACCTGTCGCAGCTGGTCGACCGCGCGCTCGCGCTCGACAACGCCGTCACGATCGAGGACGACGCCAGGGGCATGCTGGTGGCCAGCGCCGATGGCGACGGCCGCAAGCTGCTGAACAACACCGAGATCGTGCTGCGCGCCGCAGCGCAGGCAAAGCAGGCCGGCATTGATGTCGCGCTGCTGCAGCAGACCCTCGGCGATGCGCTGCGCCGTTTCGACAAGGGCGGCGATGCCTTCTA
>JAIXTG010000412.1 GCA_027484285.1 Oxalobacteraceae bacterium
AGATCGATTGCCTGCGACAAGAGAATTCCGGCACCGCGCCGATGCCCGTCAATCCGGCGGGATTTCATTACACTACCGGGATGCCGATCGCGCCTTTTCCCGCCCGCCCCCGGATGCCGCCGCGGCGCAAGTTGGCCACCGTCCTGCTGGTGCTGCTGCTGGTCGCAATTGCCCACCTGAGCGTCATTGAATGGCTCAAGCATGAACTGCAGCTGATTGTCCCTCTGGAAGACGGCGAGGACAGTGCCGTCAGCATCAGCCTGCACGCGCCGCCGGACGAGCCGGCGGCAGCGAAAGCGCCGCCGCCCGACATCAGCCGCGCCGATCCGGTCGCAGCTGTACCCGTGGCCGAGCCACCTGCCGCCCTGCCGCCAGCCGCCGCAGTGCCGGTGCCTGAGCCGGCGCCAGCCACGCCAGCGGCAGAACCGGCGCCCACCCCCCTGGCTGCCGACAGCAATACGCCGGCAGACCAGGCAGCAGGCCATGAGCAGACCGCCAGCGTACTTGCCGACAACGCCCCCGCCCGGACGGAAGCCGACGCCGCCCCGCGCCCCGCCGCGCCGGCCCTGTTCGAGAAGGCCAGCCCGCCGCCGGCTGCAGTGCTGTCGTTCAGCGTGACTGGCGTGCGCAAGGGCAAGCGCACCGAGGGCAACGGCAGCATGTCATGGCAACCGGACGGGGGACGCTACACACTGACCACCGAGATCGGGGTGCTGTTCTTTACCTTGCTGACCTCGCGCAGTCAGGGAGAACTGAACGCGCTCGGGGTTGTGCCGGAGTTGTATGCTGAGAAGCGGATCGGGCGCTCCGAGACCAATACGCATTTCCATCGCGCACGGCAGCAGATCAGCTTCTCTGCCTCGACCACGGCGACGCCGGTGGAAGGGGGCGAGCAGGATCGCGCCACCTGGGTCTGGCAACTGGCATCGCTCGGACGCGGCGATCCCGACAAGTTCGAGGCCGGGCTGGCGCTGGAGATGACGGTGGCCGGCATCCGTGCGGCCGACCGCTGGCGGATTTATGTGAACGGACGTGACAAGCTCGACCTGCCGGATGGTCCTGTGTCAGCATGGCGGCTGTCGGTGATCCCGGGGCCGGACAGTTTCGAGCGCCAGTTCGACCTGTGGCTGGCACCCGAGCGCGACTGGTATCCGGTGCGGCTGCGGCATGAGGACCGCAATGGCAACAGCATCGACATGCAACTGAAGAAAATCACGACAAATCAGGCGGTGAGCCGTCCCAAGGATTAATGTTGACTTTCTCCCCGGCGCGCCGCCTGTTCGGCGCATTCACCTTCATCGCCACGCTGGCACTTTATGGCGCGTGCAGACCGGCCATTGCCAACGGCAAGACGACGGCCCATCCGCCTCCTCCGGTACAGCTGATCTACAAGGCCAGTGCCGACGTGCGCGGCATGCAGCTCGACGGCCAGAGCCGCATTGAGTGGCAGCATGACAACCGGCGCTACCACCTGACGCTGGAAACGCGTACGGCGCTGACCGGCGTGCTGCTGAGGGAAAAAAGCGAGGGCGGATTCGATCGCCACGGGCTGGCGCCCGAGCTGTACTCGGCGAAGCGCTTCATGAAACCGACGGTGATCACGCGCTTCGACCGCTCGACCGGCAAGATAGATTTTGCAGGCGACGGCAGCACGCACGCTATCGAGGGCGGCGAGCAGGACCGGGTCAGCGTGCTGTGGCAGCTGGTATCGATGATGCGGGCACAACCGGGGGCATTCGCTCCCGGCTCGAGCTGGACATTCTTCGTTGCCGGCCAGCGCGACGGTGATCCGTGGACCTTTGAAGTGAAAGCCGCGCAGAAGCTGCGCTCGCCGCTGGGCGAGCTGGACACCCTGCATGTCGCCTACCTGCCGGAAGACCCGTCGAACAAAACGCAGGTCGACGTCTGGTTTGCGCCGTCGCAGGAGTGGTTTCCGGTACGCATCCGGTTCTCGGAGCCAAACGGCGATTTCATCGAACAGTCGCTGGAAAGGATCATTCGCCCATGAACGATGGTGCACTGGTGCTGTTCTCGGGTGGACAGGACTCGGCGACCTGCCTCGCCTGGGCGCTGGCACGCTACGAACGCGTTGAAACACTGGCTTTCGACTACGGGCAGCGGCATGCCGTCGAGCTGGAAGTACGCCCGCAGCTGTTGGCCGCCATGCGCGGACTGGACCCGGAATGGGCCCGGCGGCTGGGCGACGACCATCTGCTGGATCTGTCGGTGCTGGGCGGCGTGTCGGACACTGCACTGACCCGTGATGCCGAGATCGTCATGCAGGACAACGGCTTGCCGAACACCTTCGTTCCCGGCCGCAATCTGCTGTTCCTGACGCTGGCTGCCGCACTGGCCTACCGGCGCGGCATTGGCGTGCTGGTGGGCGGCATGTGCGAGACCGATTACTCCGGCTATCCGGACTGCCGCAACGACACCCTGCAGGCGCTGCAATCGGCGCTGCAGCTCGGAATGGGAACCGGGGTCACGATCGCCACGCCGCTGATGTGGCTCGACAAGGCAGCCACCTGGCAGCTTGCGCAAGAGCTGGGCGGCGCGCCACTGGTCGAACTGATCCGCACCGGCACGCACACTTGCTACCTGGGCGAGCGCGGTACGCTGCACGACTGGGGACATGGATGCGGGAAGTGCCCTGCATGCGAGTTGCGGGCAAAGGGCTACGCCGACTATCTGCAACATGCCTGAGGCTTTGGCATCAGAAACCGCACTACGATGGCGCTGCTGAGCCGCCGGCCGCCAGTTAATCCATGAGCGGCCGGGTCGGGATGCCGAGGCTACAACCTTTTACTGAACGCTGTCTGTCGCCGACAATCCCACGATAGCCGCCAGTGCCGGCAGATCGCCGACCAGCTCCGTATATTTTTCAAGTGCCTGGGCGACTTGCTGTTCCAGTGCATTTTGCGCAACGGTCTCCTTGGGCACGAGCTTCGAGTTGGCCGGCGTGACCTTCAGGACATTGCCAGCGCCGACCAGGTCAAGCTCGGCGAATGCACGCACATGCACCGTAGAGCGGTTCGCGCTTACCTCATTGCCACTGCCATAGACGTCAATGACCTGCCCGGTGCCGTTGGCTTTGACGGTTGCGTCGCCCAGCAGAGAAAGCTTGTCGCCCGAGCCCGTCAGGTTCAATCCCGCCCCTTCGGCAAGAACAATGTTCGCCTTGCTGGCATTCAGCTGGTTGTCATCGCCAAAGATGAAAATCGTCGATCCCGCACCATCAGACATCATCGCCAGTTCGGCATCGCCTGCCATCACGATCTGGTGACCGCCGCCCGTCAGCGTCAGTCCGGCACCGGCGGTGATGCCAATGAACGC
>JAIXTG010000238.1 GCA_027484285.1 Oxalobacteraceae bacterium
CCCGGCTTCGCCTTGCGCAACGCGCAGGGCGGCGCGCACTACTTCGTGCCGGGTTTCCCGGTCATGGCCGAGCCGATGATGGCCTGGGCGCTCGACACCCACCATGCCGACCTGTTCCATGCGGTGCCGCACCTGGAGAAATCCGTGATCGTGTATGACGGCATCGAATCGACCCTGACGCCGCTGATGGAAGCGATCGAGTCGGAATTCGCCGGCGTCAAAGTGTTCAGCCTGCCGAGCGTCGGCGGTGCCGGCAAGCGCCGGCATATCGAGCTGGGCGTGAAAGGTGCGCCGGAGTCGGTCGAGGTGGCATTCGCCCGGATGACCGAAGGGCTGGACCGCCTGCAGCAGGAATACGTGCCCAGCTGAAGCAGGCACGATGCCCGCGGCATCGTGCAGCCGGCCGCGCTTACTTGCCGGCCTTGCCTTCGTCCAGCAGACCCTGCCTGCGGATGAAATCGATCACCTGGTCCACCCCGTCGCCCTTGCGCAGGTTGGTGAACACGAACGGACGGTCGCCGCGCTGCTTCTTCGCATCGGCCGCCATGATGTCGAGATTGGCGCCGACATGCGGCGCAAGGTCGGTCTTGTTGATGATTAGCAGGTCGGAGCGGGTAATGCCGGGACCGCCCTTGCGCGGAATTTTCTCGCCGCCGGCGACGTCGATCACGTAGATCGTCAGGTCGGACAGCTCCGGGCTGAAGGTGGCGGCCAGGTTGTCGCCGCCGGACTCGACGAGGATCAGGTCGAGGTCGGGAAAGTCGGCGCTCATGCGCGCGATGGCTTCCAGGTTGATTGATGCATCCTCCCGGATCGCGGTGTGCGGGCAGCCGCCAGTCTCCACACCCATCAGGCGCTCGGCCGGCAGCGCGTCGGCACGCAGCAGGATCTCCATGTCTTCCTTGGTATAGATGTCGTTGGTGATCACTGCCATGTCGTAGTGGTCGCGCATCTGCTTGCACAGCATTTCGCACAGCGCGGTCTTGCCGGAGCCGACTGGTCCGCCGATGCCGACGCGCAGGGGATTCGAAGTTGTCATGAGTGTCTAGGTCGTTGGTTGAATCAGGAACGGTAGAGGCGCGAGTATTGCACCTCGTGCTGCATCGACAGCAGCGACAGGCCGGGCGACCAGTTCGACAGTTCGCCGTCGGCCAGCGTGCGCGCCGCCAGGGCAGCGGCTTCCAGCCGGGGCTGCAAGGACAGCAGCAGGCGCTGGCCCGACACCTGCCCCAGTGGCACCGATTTGACGCAGGCAAGCACCTGGTTCTCGGCCCATGAGAACAGCAGGCCGAGCAGCGCTTCTTCCGGCGGCACGTCGAGCGCCACGGCAGCTGCTGCAAACGCAGTCGGGAAGGGCAGTTCACGCTGTTCGGCGAGCAATGCGTGGATGGCCGTCCGGTCCGGGCTGAGTTCCGGCAGCAGCTTGCCGAGCGAGTAACCCATCTGCACGGTCTCGGCGCGGAATTCCGCACTGTCGCGCGATGCGATGAACAGCCGTGTCCAGTCGCCGACTGCCTGCGCATCTCCTGCCGCGAATGCCTGCAGCAGCCGCCAGGTGAGCGGTGCCTCGAAGCGTGCAACGACCTGCTCCAGCATGTCGACGATCCAGGCGCGCGCGCTGGCTTCGTCGCGGACATGGCCGTTTTCCATCGCTGCCTCGAGGCCCTGCGAATAACTGTAGGCCCCCACCGGCAGCGAGGGGCTGCACAGCTGCAGCAGGTGCAGCAGCGAGCGCGCTGGCAGGCTGGCCGAGCTGGTCACTGCGCGTCGCCCGGACGGTGGATCTTCTGGCGCAGCGGGATCGGCGCCAGCGGGTTGTGCGCATGGCCGTCATGGTGATGATGGCCGCCGCCGAATTTCGCCGAGTAGGCGCCGGATTCTGGCTCGAACGGCGCCAGTTCCTCGGTCACGTTCGCGCCGAGGCCGGCCAGCATGTCTTTCAGTACCGGATCCTTGCGGATTCGCAGCCAGCCGTCGCCCACCTGTGCCTGCGTGTGGCGGTTACCCAGGTGGAATGCGCAGCGCAGCAGCCCTTGCGGCGACGTGCAGTCGACGCGGTAGGTCGCTTCATCGGCGGCGCGTACCCGGACGATGCGTCCGTCGTCGCCTTTCAGCAGGTCACCGTCGCGCAGCACGCTGCCGCGCACGGTCAGCACCGCGACTTCCTCGCCGGAGGCGAGGGCAGCGCGCAGGCGGCTTTTTTCGCGCAAGTCGTAGGGGAGGATCAGTTCGCCGTCAATCTGTGCGGCCTGGTCTACTTTGGTATGGAGGGTCAGCATGGTGTATCAGTGGGTTCATGGTCGCCGGATCCCGGTGAGGCTGGGATCCGGCGTCATTCGGTTCACGAGCAAAAAATCAGAACAGGAAATACCGCTGTGCCATTGGCAGCACCCTGGCCGGCTCGCAGACCAGCAGCTGGCCGTCGGCGCGCACCTCGTAGGTTTCGGTATCGACCTCCATCACCGGCGTGTAGCCGTTGTGAATCATGTCCGTCTTGCGCAGCCGGCGCATGTTTTTGACTGCAGCGACCGGCTTGTTCAGCTTCAGCTGGTCGGCAATGCCGGCATCGGCGGCCGCCTGCGATACGAAGGTATACGAGGTTTTCAGGCCGCCGCCGTAGGCACCGAACATCATCCGCATGTAGACCGGTTGCGGCGTCGGTATCGATGCATTCGGATCGCCCATCTGCGCGGCGGCGATCATGCCGCTCTTGAGGATCATCTGCGGCTTGACGCCGAAGAAGGCGGGCCTCCAGATGACGAGGTCGGCCAGCTTGCCGACTTCGATCGAGCCGACCATGTGCGAGATGCCATGGGTGATCGCCGGATTGATGGTGTACTTGGCGACATAGCGCTTGGCGCGGAAGTTGTCGTTGCGGCTCGAATCTTCCGGCAGCGGGCCGCGCTGCACTTTCATCTTGTGGGCGGTCTGCCAGGTGCGGGTGATCACCTCGCCGACCCGGCCCATGGCCTGCGAATCGGAAGACATCATCGAGATGGCGCCGAGGTCGTGCAGGATGTCCTCGGCAGCAATCGTCTCGCGCCGGATGCGTGATTCGGCAAACGCGATATCTTCGGTGATCGCCGGATCGAGGTGATGGCAGACCATCAACATGTCGAGGTGCTCGTCCAGCGTGTTCACGGTGTACGGCCGGGTCGGGTTGGTCGACGAGGGCAGCACATTGCCCTGGCCAACCGCGGCGATGATATCCGGCGCGTGGCCGCCGCCCGCACCCTCGGTATGGAAGGTGTGGATGGTGCGGTCCTTGAATGCCGCCAGCGTGTGCTCGAGGAAGCCGCCCTCGTTCAGGGTGTCGGTATGGATCGCCACCTGGATGTCCATGTCGTCGGCGACGGTCAGGCAGTTGTCGATCGCGGCCGGGGTCGAGCCCCAGTCCTCGTGCAGCTTCATGCCGATCGCACCGGCACGAACCTGCTCTTCGATCGGCAGCGGCAGGCTGACATTGCCCTTGCCGAGGAAACCGAGGTTCATCGGGAAGGCGTCGGCGGCCGCCAGCATGGCATGAATGTGCCAGGGGCCGGGCGTGCAGGTGGTGGCCGCGGTGCCGACCGCCGGCCCGGTACCGCCGCCGAGCATCGTGGTCACGCCCGAGCCCAGCGCTTCCTCGATCTGCTGCGGGCAGATGAAATGGATGTGGCAGTCGATGCCGCCGGCGGTCACGATCATGCCTTCGCCGGCGATGATCTCGGTGGCGCCGCCAATGGCCATCGTCACATTCGGCTGGATGTCGGGATTGCCGGCCTTGCCGATGGCCGCGATGCGGCCGGCCTTGATGCCGATATCGGCCTTCACGATGCCCCAGTGATCGAGGATCACCGCATTCGTGATGACGGTGTCCATCACGTCGCGGTGCGGCAGCTGCGACTGGCCCATGCCGTCGCGGATCACCTTGCCGCCGCCGAATTTCACTTCTTCGCCGTAGGTCGTGTAATCGCGTTCGATCTCGATCCGCAGTTCGGTATCGGCCAGCCGGATGCGGTCGCCGGTGGTCGGGCCGTACATTTCGGCATAGGCCTTGCGCGAGATGCTGCTCATGGTTTTGCCTCCGCCAGTTTGCCCATCACTTTGCCGCTGAATCCGTAGACGACGCGATCGCCGGCCAGCGCGACGAGTTCCACCGTGCGCTGCTGGCCCGGCTCGAAGCGCACCGCCGTTCCTGCCGCGATATTGAGCCGCATTCCGTAGGCCAGCGGGCGGTCGAACTGCAGGGCCGGGTTGGCTTCGAAAAAATGAAAATGCGAGCCGACCTGAATGGGCCGGTCGCCGCTGTTGGAGACTTTGACGGTCGCCGTCGGGCGCCCGACGTTCAGCGCGATCTCGCCGTCGTCGATGAACATTTCACCGGGAATCATGCAGGGCCTCCGTCTTCAGGGAATCGGTTGGTGGACGGTGACCAGCTTGGTACCGTCGGGGAAGGTCGCCTCGACCTGGATGTCGGGGATCATCTCCGGCACGCCATCCATGACGTCGGCGCGGCCCAGGATCTGCGTGCCCTCGGACATCAGTTCCGCGACTGTCTTGCCGTCGCGTGCGCCTTCCATGATGGCGGCGGTGATCAGCGCGACTGCTTCCGGATAATTCAGTTTCAGCCCGCGTGCACGCCGGCGCTCCGCGAGCAGCGCCGCCGTAAAGATCAGCAGCTTGTCTTTTTCTCTTGGCGTCAGTTCCATGGGCCAGTCCTTGTCATCGGTGTGTTGGGAGATTCAGGTATTCCAGATGCGGAGTTCGGCGGCTTCGCGCTCCAGCATGACCGGGCGCAGTAGCCGCCATGCGGCCAGCATCACATGGCGTGCCGTTTCGCTCGAATCGCCAAGGAAGCGCACCATGACCAGCCCCTTCATCTGGGTGGCGCCGGTGCTGCCATTGCCGGCGGCAGCCTGCAGGCAAGCCTCGCGCAGCGCGGCCATCCGTTCCGTGCCCAGCGGCGGCCCGACGGCAATCAGGCTGGCGCAAACAGTGTGCCCGGCAAGGCCCAGGGGGCTGCGCATGGCGGCGCTGCCGCCCTCGAGCGTGCCCTGTTCCAGCCACAGCGGCTGACCGTCGCGCAGCACGCGAGTCCGTTGCCGCAGGCGTCCCTGGTCGAACCGTTCGCCATGTGCCGTGCGTCCGAAGCACAGGATGTCGCAGCCGAGGTAGCGGGCATCGGCGGCGAGGCGGACGGTGGTGTCGAGCCGTACGTCGGCGTTGTTGAAGAAAATCGTTTCCTGCGGCAGCCATTCCAGCATGCCGCCGGCGTGCACCTCGAGGTCGATCTGCTGGGCCGACACTTTGCCGTTGGCGCGGTACCACTTTGCCGCACCCGGCGTGGAGAGCAGCGCCTGTGCGCGAGGCTCGACTTCGGCCCGGATGCGCAGTTCATCGCCACCGACCACGCCCCCCGGCGGATGCACGATGATCGCGTGGCAGGTGGCATCGCCCTCCGGATACAGCGCCTTCTGCACTCGCAGCGGGCCGAAATGCATGCGTCGCGTCAGGCGCGAGTGGTCGCCGTCGCGCCTGAAGCCGAGGTCGAGCGTCGCCAGCAGGTGTCCGCCGGGCTGGCAGGCGGGGTCAACGGGAAGTCGGTCCATGAAGTCGGTGAGGCCGGTGAGGCAGTTCAGTGCGCTGAAGCAGGTTGGTCAGAAGTGTGCCTGTGCCCGTGGGTGGGCACGCCGTTGCTATGTTGCAATAAATGTACCAAGCCGGGACGTGGGCCCGTGCGGGTCTTTATGCTCTGCATTGGTGCGTTTTTGCAGAGCCCGCACCAATTTGGGGTTTCCTGGCGTGAGGGCCGTGGGCAGCAGCGCTACCGGGTCGCTGCACTTGCCTTGTCGGGGAAGCGCGGTCGGAAGGGGGACTTCGGAAATCAAAAAAGCCGGCGCTCCGGCAGAAGGCGGGGAGCGATTATCATCCTGACTGTGCTTTTCGCGGTCAGCAGGAACATGGCGCGTGCAGCGGAAAAGACGCTGGCAGAAATGACAAGGCCGGCGGTAGAGAACCGTCCGGCCCGGGACCAGCAGGAACAGGCTTACTTTTTTGCGCGAGCCGGCGACTTGGCCGTGGCCAGCTGGTTCAGCTGCGAGCTCGCGGCGTTCATGTTGCTCTCCATGGCCTCGATCGCGACCTTGGCGCTGCGGTTCAGTTGCGCATAGCCGGAGCTGACATTGTCGATCGCCGATTTCATCATCGATACGGCCGTTTCCGATCCTGCCGGTG
The DNA here is from genome assembly GCA_027484285.1 of Oxalobacteraceae bacterium. GTDB lineage: Bacteria > Pseudomonadota > Gammaproteobacteria > Burkholderiales > Burkholderiaceae_D > Pernthalerella. The sequence goes on from JAIXTG010000238.1 coordinate 6,217, forward strand.
CAAAGCGGCTGATTTCGTCCAGCATGGATACCATCTGGCGGCTGCTTTCGGTGACCTGCGTCTCGGCAGCCTTGGCCAGTTCGACCTGGGTGCTGGTCGCGATGCTGGCGA
>JAIXTG010000046.1 GCA_027484285.1 Oxalobacteraceae bacterium
ATCAGTGGCGATGACATGCGGGAAGGCCTGACCTGCGTGCTGTCCGTGAAAGTGCCGGAGCCGAAGTTCAGCTCGCAGACCAAGGACAAGCTCGTATCTTCCGAGGTGCGCGGCCCGGTCGAGGAAGTGGTGGCGAAGACCCTGACCGACTTCCTGATGGAGAAGCCGAACGACGCGAAGATCATCTGCGGCAAGATCGTCGAGGCTGCGCGCGCGCGCGAAGCCGCGCGCAAGGCACGCGAGCTGACGCGCCGCAAGGGCATCATGGACGGTCTCGGCCTGTCGGCGAAACTGGCCGATTGCCAGGAAAAAGACCCGGCGCTGTGCGAGCTGTACATCGTCGAGGGTGACTCCGCAGGCGGCTCGGCCAAGCAGGGCCGCGACCGCAAGTTCCAGGCGATCCTGCCGCTGCGCGGCAAGGTACTGAACGTCGAGAAGGCGCGTTTCGAGAAAATGCTGTCGTCCGAGCAGATCACTACCCTGATCGCCACGCTGGGCACCTCGATCGGCGCCGATGAATTCAACATCGAAAAGCTGCGCTATCACCGCATCATCATCATGACCGATGCGGACGTCGACGGCGCGCACATCCGTACGCTGCTGCTGACCCTGCTGTACCGCCAGATGCCGCTGCTGGTCGAGCGCGGCCATGTGTACATCGCGCAGCCGCCGCTGTACAAGGTCAAGCATGGCAAGGACGAGCGCTACCTGAAGGATGACCTCGAAGAGGCCGGCTACATGATGCAGGTTGCCCTGCAGGATGCGGCACTGCTGCCTGCCGAGGGTGCGCAGCCGATCGTCGGCGATGCACTGGCCGCACTGGTCCGCAAGTACAGCACTGCCAATGCCATCATCATGCGGCTGTCGCGCGCGATGGACGATGCGGCGCTGTCGGCGATCATGAACGGCGTGGTGCTGGACCTGTCGACCATGGAGGCGGCCGAGGCTTCGGCCGGCGCACTGGCCGCGGCAATCAATGATCCGCAAGTACGGATCGTCGTGAATACCGACGAGCTGTCGGCCAAGCACATGCTGCGCGTCGAACGTCGCCATCACGGCAACCTGAAGGTGTCGGTGATCGACGCGGAATTTGTCGACGGCCCCGACTATGCCCTGCTGGCAGAGGCGGCAGCGACCTTCAAGGGGCTGATTGGCCTGGGTGCGCTGGTCCGTCGCGGCAATGGCGAGAAAGCCCGCGAATCGGTGATTACCGACTTCCGGCAGGCGATGGCATGGCTGCGCGACGAGGCCGAGCGCGGCGTATCCAAGCAGCGCTACAAGGGCCTCGGCGAGATGAATCCCGAGCAGCTGTGGGAAACCACGATGGATCCCGCCGTGCGCCGCCTGCTGAAAGTGCAGATCGAAGATGCAATTGCCGCAGACCAGATCTTCACCACGCTGATGGGCGACGACGTGGAACCGCGTCGCGCCTTCATCGAAAGCAATGCGCTGGCCGCAGGCAATATCGACGTCTGATCTGCCTTGCCCAAGAAAGACGCCCTGACCGGGCGTCTTTTTTATTCTTGCTTGTGACAAAAACGCACAAGTGAATCGACAAATCCGGTCGTTTATGACCTTTGCGGTTGAATATACTGCGTCCTTCAAAATTCCGGTCGCACTATGTCCCTGCAAGCCCTCATTTTCGATGCCTACGGCACGCTGTTCGATGTCTACTCGATCGGCGCGCTGGCCGAGCGCCTGTTTCCGGGCAAGGGAGCGGCTGTCGCCGACCTGTGGCGCGACAAGCAGATCGAATACACGCGGCTGCGCACACTATCGAACACGTACAAGCCCTTCTGGGAAATTACGCAGGATGCGCTTGTCTACTGCTGTCGCAGGCTGGGACTGGCCCTGACCATCGATGCGCAAACCCAGCTGATGGGCCAGTACGCGAAGCTGCAGGCCTTTCCCGAAAATTTGGCTGTGCTGCAGTCACTCAAGCGCGACGGATTCAAGCTAGCCATCCTGTCGAACGGCAACCCTGAAATGCTGGAGGCTGCGGTACAGGCGGCCGGCATGGAGGGGCTGTTCACCCAGGTGCTGTCGGTGCACGAGGTACAGAAGTTCAAGACCGCGCCCGAGGCCTACCAGCTGGGTCCCGACATGCTGGGCGTTGCCGCGCGCGACACGCTGTTCGTCTCGAGCAATGGCTGGGACATCTGCGGCGCAGCCTGGTTTGGCTATCGCACCTTCTGGGTCAATCGTGCAGCCGCGCCGATGGAAGAGCTTGGCGTGACGCCGAATGGCGAAGGACGCTCGCTGGATGACCTGCAGCGCTATATCGGGCAGCTTGCCTGACATTCATCGCATTCAATTCATTACCACCCCATACGCATCAACTCCTGAAGGAAACATCATGACAGCACGCACCCCATGCCACGGACTGCAGGTCGATTCCGTCCTGCACCGCTTCATCGAGGAAAAAGTCCTGCCGGGTACCGGCCTTGACAGCGACAGCTGGTGGAAAGGCTTCGCGCAACTCGTCAACGACCTGTCGCCGAAGAATGCCGCGCTGCTCGCCGAGCGCGACCGCCTGCAGGTCGAACTCGACAACTGGCATCGCGCTCACCCGGGCCCGATCGCGGATGTCGCTGCCTATCGCCAGTTCCTCGAGTCCATCGGTTACCTGCTGCCGGTGCCGGCCGAAGTAAAAGTGACGACCGAGAATGTCGACGCCGAACTCGCGACCACCGCCGGCCCGCAGCTGGTGGTGCCTATCCTGAACGCGCGCTATGCACTGAACGCGGCGAATGCCCGCTGGGGTTCGCTGTATGACGCGCTGTACGGCACGGACGCCATTTCCGAGGCCGACGGCGCAACCCGCGCCGGCGGCTACAACCCGGTGCGCGGCGCAAAAGTGATCGCCTTTGCACGCAATTTCCTCGACCAGTCGGCGCCGCTGGCGCAGGGCTCGCATGCAGATGCGACCGCATACAAAGTCGATGGCGGCAAGCTGGCCGTCACGCTGAAGGACGGCAGCGGCACCGGCCTGAAGGATGCCGCGCAATTCGTCGGCTACCAGGGCGACGCTGCTGCGCCGACCTCGGTGCTGCTGAAGAATAACGGCCTGCATATCGACATCCGTATCGATCGCAGCACCACGATCGGCAAGGACGATGCCGCCGGCGTGGCGGATGTGGTGGTTGAATCGGCGCTGTCGACCATTCTCGACCTCGAAGATTCTGTCACCGTCGTCGACGGCACCGACAAAGTCGTCGCTTACGAAAACTGGCTCGGCATCCTGAAGGGCACGCTGGTCGAGAAGGTCACCAAGGGCGGCAAGTCGTTCGAGCGCACGCTGAACGCCGATCGCGAATACACCGGCGCCAACGGCCAGCCGGTGAAGCTGCACGGCCGCTCGCTGCTGTTCCTGCGCAATGTCGGCCACCTGATGACCAACCCGGCCATCCTGCTGGCCGACGGCCGCGAGATACCGGAAGGCATCCTCGATGCGGTCGTGACCACCACGATCGCGCTGCATGACCTGAAGCGCCCGGCGTCGCAAACCATCGGCAATACCCGCACCGGTTCGGTTTACATCGTCAAGCCGAAGATGCACGGCCCGAAGGAAGTCGCCTTCGCGGTCGAGCTGTTCGGCCGCGTCGAAGCGCTGCTGGGCCTGAAGGAAAACACCGTCAAGCTCGGCATCATGGATGAAGAGCGCCGCACCTCCACCAACCTGAAGGCCTGCCTGAAGGAAGCCGCCGCGCGCGTAGCTTTCATCAACACCGGCTTCCTCGACCGCACCGGCGACGAAATGCACTCGTCGATGACGGGCGGCGCGATGATGCGCAAGGGCGACATGAAGACCTCGACCTGGCTGTCGGCCTACGAGCGCAGCAATGTGCTGAACGGACTGTCGTCCGGCATGCGCGGCCGCGGCCAGATCGGCAAGGGCATGTGGGCGATGCCGGACCTGATGGCCGCCATGATCGAGCAGAAGATCGGCCACCCGAAGGCCGGTGCCAACACCGCTTGGGTGCCGTCGCCGACCGCGGCCACGCTGCATGCGCTGCACTACCATCAGGTGAATGTATTCGCCATCCAGCAGCAGCTCGAGCAACTGGATGCGGCCACCGAGCTGGCCAAGCTGCGTGACGAGCTGCTGATGGTGCCGATCGTTGCCCAGCCGAACTGGTCCGCCGCCGACATCCAGCAGGAACTCGACAACAATGCGCAGGGCATCCTCGGCTATGTGGTGCGCTGGGTCGAACAGGGCGTTGGCTGCTCCAAGGTGCCCGACATCCACAACGTCGGCCTGATGGAAGACCGCGCAACGCTGCGCATCTCCAGCCAGCATATGGCGAACTGGCTGCTGCACGGCGTGGTGACCGAGGCGCAAGTGAAGGAGACCTTCGAGCGCATGGCGAAGGTGGTCGACCAGCAGAATGCCGGTGATCCGTTCTACCGCCCGATGGCGCCGAACTTCGCCGAATCGCATGCCTACCGCGCGGCCAGCGACCTGGTGTTCAAGGGCCTCGAGCAGCCGGCCGGCTACACCGAGCCGCTGCTGCATGCATGGCGCCTGACGTTCAAGAAGGAAGTGATGGGCGTCTGATTGCAAGACGCTTCGTGAAGACGCCGGCCTGCGGGCCGGCGTTTTTTTTGGCCGCCGTCAGCGGGCGAAAAAAATGCCAGACCGACGTCTGGCATTTTTCATCGGGCGCCCTTGCGCGATCAGGCTGCGAGCTTCTGCTGCTGCTCCACCGGGGCCGATGCGCGGATCAGGTGATCGAATGCGCTCAGTGCCGCTTTCGATCCCTCGCCCATTGCGATGATGATCTGCTTGTACGGCACCGTCGTCACGTCGCCGGCAGCGAACACGCCCGGCACCGAGGTGTGGCCCTTGGCATCCACTTCGATCTCGCCACGGTTCGACAGCGCGACCGTGCCCTTGATCCAGTCGGTGTTGGGCAGCAGGCCGATCTGCACGAAGATGCCTTCGAGCTCGAGCGACTTCGCGTCGCCGCTCTTGCGGTCGGTGTAGCGCATGCCGTTCACCTTGCTGCCGTCGCCGGTCACTTCGGTGGTTTGTGCGTCGGTGATCACGGTGACGTTAGCCAGGCTGCGCAGCTTGCGCTGCAGGACTTCGTCGGCCCGCAGTTTCGAGTCATATTCGAGCAGCGTCACGTGCCCGACGATGCCGGCCAGGTCGATTGCTGCCTCGACGCCCGAGTTGCCGCCGCCAACCACTGCCACCCGCTTGCCCTTGAACAGCGGGCCGTCGCAGTGCGGGCAATAGGCCACGCCCTTGTTGCGATACTCCTGCTCGCCCGGCACGTTCAGTTCGCGCCAGCGCGCGCCGGTCGCGATGATGACCGACTTCGCCTTCAGGCTGGCGCCGCTCTCGAGCTTCACCTCGATCAGTTCGCCCGGCACCAGTGCAGCCGCGCGCTGCAGGTTCATCACGTCGACTTCGTATTCCTTCACATGCTGCTCGAGCGCCGCCACCAGCTTCGGCCCTTCGGTCTCTTTCACCGAGATGAAGTTCTCGATGCCCAGCGTATCCATCACCTGGCCGCCGAAACGCTCGGCGACGACACCAGTGCGGATGCCCTTGCGGGCCGCGTAGATCGCCGCTGCCGCGCCGGCAGGACCGCCACCAACGATCAGCATGTCGAACGCTTCTTTCTTCGCAATGTTGGCCGCCGCGCGTGCCACAGCGCCGGTGTCCAGCTTGGCGAGGATTTCCTCGAGCTCCATCCGGCCCTGGCCGAAGTTCTGGCCGTTCAGGTAAATGCTCGGCACCGCCATGATCTGGCGCTCGTTCACTTCATCTTGGAACAGCGCACCGTCGATCATCGTGTGACGGATATTCGGATTGATGACTGCCATCAGGTTCAGCGCCTGCACAACTTCCGGGCAGTTCTGGCATGACAGCGAAATATAGGTTTCGAATACATACTCGCCCTCGAGATTGCGAATTTGCTCGAGCACCTCGTCGCTGGCCTTCGGCGGATGGCCGCCCACTTGCAGGAGTGCCAGTACCAGCGACGTGAACTCATGGCCCATCGGAATGCCGGCAAAGCGCACGCCGAGATTGCTGCCCGCACGGTTCAGCGCGAACGAGGGCTTGCGCTCGTTGTCGTCATTGCTTTCGCGGTAGGAGAGGCGCGGCGACAGTGCGGCAATCTCCTGCAGCATGGCGCGCATTTCCTGTGACTTGTCGCCGTTGTCCAGCGACGCAGTGATCTCGACATCGTGGGTGACTTTGCCGAGGTAGGCTTGCAATTGGTTCTTGATGGCGGCGTCCAGCATGATGGCCTCTTGAGCTTGGTTTTCGAGGTGGGGCGCCGCTTGCGCGGCGCCCGGGTACTGCAGGGGGAGAAACTTAGATCTTGCCGACCAGGTCCAGCGACGGTGCCAGGGTCTCGGCGCCCGGAGTCCACTTGGCCGGGCAGACCTGACCCGGATGCGCGGCGACGTACTGGGCTGCCTGCACTTTGCGCAGCAGCTCTTTCGCGTCGCGGCCGATGCCGTCGTCATGGATTTCGCACAGCTTGATCTGGCCTTCCGGGTTCACGACGAAGGTGCCGCGCAGTGCCAGGCCGGCTTCTTCGATCATCACGTCGAAGTTGCGGGTGATCGCGCCGGTCGGGTCGCCCAGCATCGGGAACTTGATCTTGCCGATGGTCTCGGAGGTGTCATGCCATGCCTTGTGCGAGAAGTGGGTGTCGGTCGACACAGCGTAGATTTCGATGCCGAGCGACTTGAAGGTGTCGTAGTTGTCGGCCAGGTCGCCGAGTTCGGTCGGGCAGACGAAGGTGAAGTCGGCCGGGTAGAAGAACACGATCGACCACTTGCCCTTCAGGTCGGCGTCGCTCACCTCGACGAATTTGCCGTTGTGGAAAGCCTGGGTTTTGAAAGGTTTGATGGTGGTGTTGACGATTGCCATGGTTTTTCTCCTTGGGTTGATGAGCAGATGGGAGGATGATAGAAGTGAACTATGAAAAGGTATATTTGATAGTTTGTATCGATTAAATAGTTGACGCCTATCGTTGAATAATTGCCGATAGTAAATGTCGAAATATCAGATATAGATGATCGCCTGCTCGCAGGAGACAAATGTAAAAAGAGCACCGAAGGCGCAAATGGTTCGGCCGGGCGCAGCGGGCGCGCGGGCTTACTTCCGTATTTACGAAGCCTTCTTCTAGTTCATTCCTATTTTTATCGGTTGGGGAAATGCCTACAATCGCGGTTGCACTAACGAATGCGGCGGACGTTTTTCCGCTGGCGAAGCACTTTGGAGGAACAATGAAAAAGCTATGGATGGCACTGATGGTCGCAGTCCTGGGCGTGTCGGTCGTGATGTCGAACGCCGAGGCCAAGCGGATGGGTAGTGGCGGCTCTTTCGGGAAGTCGTCCCCGACTTTCAGCCGGCAGGCGACTCCGCAGGGGCCGGCACAGGCAGCACCGATGCAGCGTCAGGGCCAGGCGGCAGCACCGGCACCTTCGAGCCCGTGGAAAGGCATTCTCGGTGGCGCATTGCTCGGCCTGGGTCTGGGCGCATTGCTGTCGCACTTTGGTCTGGGTGGTGAACTGGCCGGCATGATTAGCACGCTGCTGATGGTGTTGCTGATTGCGGCTGCAGCGATGTTCGCTTTCCGCATGTTTGCGCGCCGCTCAGCCGCACAGAACCCGCAGCCGGCGTATGCCGGACCGATGGAGCGGAGCATGACGCCAGATAGCGGGCGCACGCCGGAAATCGGGGCCAATCTCGGCGGTGCATCGGCCCAGCCGGCGCCCGCGGCGACCGTATGGCAGCCCGCGACCCAGCCGGTGCCGGAGGGCTTTGATGTCCAGGGCTTCCTGCGCCATGCCAAGTCCAACTTCATCCGCATGCAGGCAGCGTGGGATCGTGCCGACGTGAATGACATTCGCGAGTTCACTACGCCCGAGATGTTCGCCGAACTGAAGATGCAGCTTGGCGAACGCGGCCAGTCGCAGAACCATACGGATGTGGTGTCGATCGAGGCCGACCTGCTGGGTGTCGAGACCACGGCCGACGACCATGTCGCCAGCGTCCGCTTCCACGGCATGATCCGCGAGGCCGAGCATGCACCGGCCGAGGCGTTCAATGAAATCTGGGTGCTGACCAAGCCGGTGTCCGGCAATCAGGGCTGGCTGCTGGCCGGTTTGCAGCAAGCCTGATCAGTTGCTGTCGCAGACAG
>JAIXTG010000050.1 GCA_027484285.1 Oxalobacteraceae bacterium
CAAGCAGTACGTGACCGTGACCTCGGGCACCGGTGGCGCCTACGCACTCTACTCGGGCGACGAGCGCCTGAAGAACGTGCCGACCGGCTCCTCGCTGTGGACCTTCGCACTGCCGAACTAATCTCTCGGCCGAGTTGAGGTAACAAGACAGGCATTGGCGTCTCTGGCGCCAATGCCTGTTTTCCAGAGCCCCTCGCAAAATGTCACGGCCCCGGCCGGAAGTCGTGTGCCGCGTCCATTTTGTCAGAGCCTCTCCATCCTGAAACAGACCTGCATGACCATGACTACGCGTACTTTCTCCCCCCTGCTGTCCACCCTGATCCTGTCCGCTTCGTTCGCGCTGTCTGCGCCGGTGCACGCGCAAGACGCGCTGCCGCCGGGGGAGCGGCCCGCCGAATTCACGGCCGATAACATTGAAAAAGGCCGCGTGCTGTACAAGCAGATGTGCCTGCGCTGCCACGGTCCCGAAATGGTTGGCGGCAATAACGCATTTGACCTGCGCAAGTTCCCTCTGGATGACAAGGCGCGCTTCTTCAACTCCGTGAAAAACGGCAAGCGTGCGATGCCTGCCCTGAAAGACATCCTGACCGAAGAGCAGATCACCATTCTCTGGTCGTATGTCGGCACGCGCGGCGGCAAACTATGATTCGCGCGTCTGTCCTGCTGGTTGCGTCAGCACTGGCTGCAGCGCCACTGGCTGCCGGTGCTGCTGATGCGGACACGCGTCCGCTGACTGTCTGCCTCAATAAGGACAACGAACCGTTCTCATTCCTGAAGGGCGGGCAACCTGCCGGTTTCGATCTCGCGGTTGCGCAGGCGGTGGCCCGTGAACTCGGCCGGCCGCTCGAAGTTCGCTGGTACGAGAAGGAGCGCCGCCGGCGCGGCCCGATCTCGGTCAAGACCAGCGTGCTGGTGACGGCGGGCGTGTGCGACCTGGTCGGCGGCTTCCCGCTGGTGCAGTCGTCGCTCGAGCGTCCGGGCGGCGGCGAGGAGACCACCCTGCCGCCGGTCGACGGCATGTCGGAAGACAGCCGCAAAAAACCCGTCAAGGGCAGCCAGCTGTTTGCCAGCCGCGGCTATCACTTCGCGGGCATGACGCCGGTGCTAGGGCCACGCGTCACCGGCAACGTGAATGCGCTGGATGATTTGCTGCCTTACCGCCTCGCCCATCGCCCCGCCAGTTCGGGCGACCTGATCGCGATGGCCTACAAGAAGGGCCTGCTGCTGAAGAACACGGCGCACGTCGATGTCCAGACCGATCCGCTCGACGCAGTCGAGAAGGGTGATTACGACGCCACCATCGCCGAACAGCACCGTTTCGACCTCTACCGCGCCGAGCATCCGCAGACGACCCTGCGTTCGTCCGGCATGGTGGTGCCGGTGGGTTTCAATCTTGGATTCGTGACCACCGAAGCCCATGCAGGCCTGCTGGCCGAGGTCAACACTGCCTTGGGCAAGCTGTTGCAGGGCGGTCAGATTGCGAAAGCAGCAGAGGCAGTGAAGCTGACATTCGTTCCTCCCCAGCAGCCCGATGTGCGCACCGGACTGGGGCTGGAAAAGATGACTGAGTGACACGGATTGAATTTGCGCTAAAGAGCGGTGCAATCAACGGAAAAAAATGAAATAATTTCACGCGTCAAGGCGAGTGGCGGCAGAGTGCGGTAGCTCTTATTCGTTTTCTTGATTTTGTGAAATAACGATGTTATACAGTCACAGCTTTGAAAAAAACCGGTCGGTTTTCCAATGAAAGCCGGCACGAGAGTACAAGGGCGGGAGTAAATCGGGACGACGACGCGGCCGCCAGAAGACCGCGCGTTTTAGCCCACAACCCGGCACGAAGTTGGCGCCGGGCGAGAAGAACTAATGAGTGATCATTGGCTTAACTTGCAGTGAAACCAAGAAAGAGGAGAGTAGAACCATGGCAATCAGTTTCAATCTGAACGGCTCGACGGTCTCCGTCCAGGCCGAGCCGGACACCCCCCTGCTGTGGGTGATTCGTGATGAGGTCGGTCTGACCGGCACCAAGTTCGGTTGCGGCGCTGCCCTGTGCGGCGCGTGCACCGTGCACCTGAACGGCAGCCCGATTCGTTCGTGCCAGACCCCGGTGTCGTCCGTGGCCGGCAAGAATGTCGCAACCGTCGAGTCGCTCTCCGCAGACAATTCCCACCCGCTGCAGAAAGCCTGGGTCAAGCACCAGGTGCCGCAGTGCGGCTACTGCCAGTCGGGCCAGCTGATGAGCGCCGCTGCGCTGCTGTCGAAGAACAAGAATCCGAGCGACGCCGACATCGACAACGCGATGAGCGGCAACCTGTGCCGTTGCGGTACCTACAACCGCATCCGCGCCGCCATCAAGGATGCCGCCGCAGAAATGCGCAAGGCCTAAGGTAGAGGAGAGACAAGAAATGACCACCACACGTCGTGAATTCCTGAAGTCGTCCGCGTTTGCGTCGGGCGCAGCCGTGCTCGGCATGTACCTGCCCGGCCTCGGCGGCCAAGAAGCCAAGGCCGCTGGCTCGCTGCACACCCCGAACGCCTGGGTGCACATCGCTGACGACAACACCATCACCCTGATCTCCTACATGTCGGAGATGGGCCAGGGCGTTTTCACCTCGCTGCCGATGCTGATCGCCGAGGAACTGAACGTCGACCTGAACACCGTCAAAGTTGCCACCGCACCGGCCAACCCGGCCTACGTGAACGGCCTGCTCGGCGCACAGATCACCGGTGGCTCCACCGCGATCCGTGACGCATGGGAAAAGCTGCGTATCGGCGGCGCGCAAGTGCGCACCATGCTGATCCAGGCTGCTGCCAACAAGTGGGGCGTCGACGCTTCCACCCTGAAGGCAGAGAACGGCATCGTCTCCGGCGGCGGCAAGAGCGCCACCTACGGCGAACTGGCTGCAGCCGCATCTTCGGTACCGGTCCCGAAAGAAGTCAAGCTGAAGGATCCGTCCGAGTTCCGCCTGATCGGCAAGCCGCTCGCGCGTATCGACACCCCGTCCAAAGTGAACGGCACCGCCCAGTTCGGTATCGACGCACAAGTCCCGGGCATGGTCTACGCATCGATCGAGCAGACTCCGGTCATCGACGGCAAGCCGGTCAAGTTCGACGCCTCCAAGGCCAAGAGCATGCCGGGCGTGATCGACGTGGTCCAGATCTCGGACGGCGTTGCAGTCGTTGCCGACACCTACTGGCACGCATTCAACGCTCGCAAGAAGGGCCTGAAGGTCGAGTTCGAAGCAGGCCCGATGTCCAGCCTGTCGACCGCCAGCATGTGGAAGTCGATCGCTGATGCCGACAAGGAAATCAAGGCGATCAAGATCCGTCCGGACGTCGGTGACGCTGCAGGCGCCATCGCCGGTGCGAAGAAGGTCGTCAAGGCCGAGTACCGTACCCAGCTGATCGCGCACCAGCCGCTGGAGCCGATGAACATGATCGCCGTCGTCAAGGGCGACAGCTGCGAACTGATCGGACCGACCCAGTTCCCGCAAGGCGCACAGGGCACCGCAGCAGCCGTGCTCGGCATCAAGCCGGAAAACGTCACCGTGCAGACCACCTTCCTGGGTGGCGGTTTCGGTCGTCGTATCGAACTCGACTTCATCTCGCAGGCAGTGCAGGTCTCGAAGGCCGTCGGCAAGCCGGTCAAGGTGCTGTGGAGCCGCGAAGACGACATGAAGCATGACTTCTATCGTCCGATGGGCCTCAACCGCATCCAGGCTGGCCTCGACGAGTCGGGCAAGCCGGTCGGCATGTCGTTCCAGCTGACCTCGCAGTCGATCACCCAGCGCGCATTCGGCCTGCCGAAGAACACGCTGGATCCGTTCATGGTCGAAGCGGCTGTCCCGCCGTACGCCGTCGCCAACACCGCGCACGACGTGATCATCCATGACACCGGCTTCCGTGTCGGTTACCTGCGCGCCGTGTCGCACACGATGAACGCGTTCGCCAACGAGTCGTTCATCGACGAACTGGCCCACGCAGCAGGCAAGGATCCGCTCCAGTACCGCATGGACCTGCTGGCCAACGAGCCGCGCTTCGCCAACGTGCTGAAGATCGCTGCCGAGAAGGCAGGTTACGGCCGCAAGCTGCCGAAAGGCCGCGCGCTGGGCGTCGCACTGATGGAAGGCTACGGTACCTACATGGCGCAAGTGGCTGAAGTCTCGGTCAAGGGCGGCGACGTCAAGGTCCACAAGGTCACCGTCGCTTGCGACGCCGGCCGCATGGTCAACCCGGAAATCGTTCGCCAGCAGCTCGAGTCGGGCATCATCTACGGCCTGTCGGGTGCACTGTACGGCAACATCACCGTCAAGGACGGCGTTGTCCAGCAGGGCAACTTCAACGACTTCCGCATCCTGCGCCAGAACGAGTCGCCGGTCATCGACGTGCATCTGGTCCAGAGCACCGAGAAGCCGGGCGGCGTCGGCGAGCCGTCGACCTCAGTCATCGCACCGGCCGTGGCCAACGCGATCTTCAACGCCTCCGGCAAGCGCGTGCGCAGCATGCCGCTCGTCGAAGGCCTGAAGTCGGCCTGATGTAGCAGCCTCAGGAATGCTCCCTGCCCGCAAGGTCAGGGAGCATTTTTTTTGAGTGTCCATCCAAGCCCGTTGTCCCGCAGCGGCCTTCGATGGAGACTTTCAACGGAACACACGCCATGGACAGCATCGACCTCGAAGTCCTGAAGACCTGCAGCGACTGGATCGCTGCCGGCAAGTCGTGCGAACTCGTCACCGTCATCAAGACCTGGGGCTCGAGCCCGAGGCCGGAAGGTGCGACGCTTGGCATCTGCGAAGACGGCCGGGTGGTCGGCTCGGTATCCGGCGGCTGCATCGAGGATGACCTGATCGACCGCGCGCACAAGGAAGGCATCACCCGCACGCGGCCCGAGATCGTCACCTACGGCATCACGGCCGACGAAGCCCACCGCTTCGGCCTGCCGTGCGGCGGCACGATACAGCTGGCCATCGAGCCCCTGTCGGAGAAAAGCCAGCTGCCGCAACTGATCGAACGGCTGGCGCAGGGTGAACTGGTTGCGCGCCGGGTCGACCTGCAGAGCGGCGAAGTCTCGCTCGGTCCGGCCGGGCCCGGCATGACCCTGCAGGTGTCCGAAGCGGCCCTGACCACGATTCACGGACCGCGCTGGCGCCTGCTGATCATCGGCGCCGGCCAGCTGTCGCGTTTCCTCGCGCAGATTGCGGTCGGCATGGACTATGCGGTCACCGTCTGCGACCCGCGCGAAGAGTACCGCGACGGCTGGTCGGTCGAGGGTGTGCACGTGGTGCATGCCATGCCGGACGACCTGGTCGCGGAGCTGCGGCTTGACAGCCGCAGTGCGGTGGTCGCGCTGACGCACGACCCGAAGCTGGATGACCTCGCGCTGATGGAAGCGCTGAAGTCGGATGCGTTCTATGTCGGCGCCATCGGCTCGCGCTCGAATGACCGCAAGCGCCGCGAGCGCCTGCTCGAGTTCGACCTGACGCCGGAACAGCTGGCGAAGCTGCACGGGCCGATCGGCATCTACATCGGCAGCAAGACGCCGTCCGAGATCGCGATCTCCATCCTTGCCGAAATGACTGCGGTGAAGAATGGCGTGCTGCTGCCGGAGGTCATGCAGGTCGGCAAGGCGAAGGAGGCGGCCAGCCTCGACGCCAGCCCGGATGCCTGCCTGCTGGACCCGACGCAGCGCATCGTATAATCACTATCCTGTTTCACTGCCTTGCGGCCGGGTGCACCCACCACCCGGCCGTCATTTTTCCTGCGCCATGAATGAACGATCCGTCCGTCCGGACACCCCTTGCGTCGCAGTCTGCTCGACTACATTCGACGACATCTGCCGTGGCTGCGGTCGTACCGTGGCCGAGGTCGCCGACTGGGTCTTCATGAACGACGAGCAGAAAGAGCAGGTCTGGCAGCGCATCCTCGCCCAGGGCTACCCGCGCCGCAATACCTGAGCCCTGTCACGCGCGCGGTGCCGGGCCATCCCGCCCGGCCACGCTGCCGCTCACGTGCGAACCCAGGGCGTGCAGCAGTTCCACCGGCAGCGGAAAGACGATCAGCGACGAGCGGTCGCTCGCTATGCCGGACAAAGTCTGCAGGTAGCGCAGCTGTATTGCCGCAGGTTGCTGCGCAAGGATGCCGGCAGCCTGCTGCAGTTTTTCCGAGGCCTGCAGTTCGCCCTCTGCATGAATGATCTTGGCGCGCCGCTCGCGTTCCGCTTCGGCCTGGCGCGCGATCGCCCGCACCATCGATTCATCGAGGTCGACGTGCTTGATCTCGACATTCGATACCTTGATCCCCCACGCGTCGGTCGCCGCATCGAGTACTTGCTGGATATCGAGGTTGAGCCGTTCCCGCTCGGCGAGCATGTCGTCGAGTTCATGCTTGCCGAGCACCGACCGCAAGGTGGTCTGTGCAAGCTGGCTGGTGGCTTCGAAAAAATTCTCGACCTGGATGATTGCGCGTTCCGGGTCGACGACGCGGAAGTAGATCACCGCATTCACCTTGACGGACACGTTGTCGCGCGAGATCACGTCCTGGGTGGGCACATCGAGTGTCACCGTGCGCAAATCCACCCTGACCATCTGCTGTATGCCGGGCACCAGCAGTACCAGCCCGGGACCCTTGACTTTCCAGAAGCGGCCGAGCTGGAACACGACGCCGCGCTGGTATTCGCGCAGGATGCGGACCATCGCGGCCAGCAGCAGCGCCAGCAGCAGTAGCAGGCTCATGAAGCCGAATTGCAATTCAATCATTTGCGTTCTCCGTGATGTGGCGGCCCGGTGGGTGCCAGCTGCAGCGTGAGCCCGTGGCGCGCCACCACGCGCACCTCCTGTCCCTGGGCGAGGGGAGTCGTGCATTCGCCATGCCAGTGCTCTCCCTGCACGCTGACCCAGATGCGGCCCGGCGTCGGATCGATGACGAGTGCGGTGGCGCCCATCAGCGCAGATGCGTCGGATACCGGACGCCGGCGGCTGCGCATTGCGAGCGCGACCGCGCCGGCCATGCCGGCCGCCAGCAGCGCCGCGAGCCCGATCACCAGGGCCGGTGGCAGCCGCGTGCCGGGCAGTCCGGAATCCATCAGCATGACGGCTGCGGCCACCAGCGCGAGCGCGCCGCTGGCGGCCAGTAATCCGCTTGGCACGAACAGTTCGGCAATGATCAGTGCCACGCCGAGAAGCAGCAGCGCGATGCCGGCGAAGTTCAGCGGCAGCATCTGCAGCGCATACAGGCCCAGCAGCAGCGAGACCGCACCCAGCACCCCCGGCAGCAGCAGGCCCGGGCTGGACAATTCGAGGAACAGGCCGGCCAGCCCGAGCATCACCAAAAGCAGCGCGATGCCCGGGTCGGACAGCACGCTCAGCAGGCGCAGGCGCCAGCTCTGCGGATATTCGCGGACCGCCGCATCGCCCAGTTGCAGGCGCACCGCGTCCCGGCCGACCTGCAGCGTCCTGCCATCGAGCTTGTGCAGCAATTCGGGCAGGTCGCGCGCCAGCAGGTCGACCACGCCCAACTTCAATGCTGCATCGGCGTCGAGGCTGGCGGCCTGCCGCACCGCGCGTTCGGCCCAGTCGGCATTCCGGCCGCGCAGGCCGGCCAGCGAGCGTATGTAGGCAGCCGCGTCATTGATCGCCTTGTCCTTGCCGGCGCTCTCCGAGGCTTTGCCGTTCCCGCCTATGGCGACCGGTGTGGCAGCACCGACATTCGTGCCGGGCGACATGGCTGCCACATGGCTGGCATACAGGATGAAGGTGCCGGCACTGGCTGCGCGCGCGCCGGCCGGCGTGACGAAGGCGGCCACGGGCACGGGGGAGGCGAGGATGGCCTTGATGATCGTGCGCATCGAGGACTCCAGTCCGCCCGGCGTATCGACCAGCAGCACTACCAGGCCGGCGCGGTCGCGCCGGGCGCTGTCGAGCGCTGCCTGCAGATGCTCGGCACTTGCCGGGCTGACGGCGCCCTCCAGCTTCACCGTCACTACCGGCGCGGGTGCGGCCACCGCGCCGGATGCTGCCAGCCACAGCAGGCCGGCGAACAGCCATCGGAACGCGCGCAGGCGGACGGTGCTGTCGTTGAGCATGGGGGAGGGAAGCTGTGCCAGCGCAAAGATGCAGTCTGCCATCCGGGGCGCAGCCAGCATTTAGGTCAGATCAAGCGTGCGCCCTTGCCGAACTCCAAGGCCGGATGGCTATCGAAATGGCATGGACCGGACCTCGGCAATCCGCCGGCGCGGTGGGTGAGCGCGCCCGCTTCGCCCCTGACGCGATCGAGGCGGCAGGCGACTGGCCTGCTGCTGGTTATGGTCTGCGTCTTCATTGCCGCCCGCTGGCTGGAGCCGGTGCATCCGCTGCTGGGTTTCGTGCGTGCATTTGCCGAGGCGGCGCTGGTGGGCGGTCTGGCCGACTGGTTTGCGGTGACGGCGCTGTTTCGCCATCCGCTGGGCCTGCCGATTCCGCATACCGCCATCCTGCCGAGCAACCGGGACCGGCTGGCCGACAGCGTGGCCGATTTCCTGCTTCACAACTTCCTGACCCGCCGGGTGCTGGCCGCCGAGATCGGCCGCTACGACCTGGCCGGACTGGCAGCCGACTGGCTGGCCGATCCTGCGCGCCGCCAGTGGCTGGCCGCGCGTGCCGCCAGCGCGCTGGGCAGCGAACTGAAGCTGGGGCCCTTGCTGGCGGAATGGCTGTCGTTAATGCTCGCCCAGCAGAAACACCAGCAGCTATTCGACCGCGCAGTCGCCCGCGGCCTGGTGCTGCTGGATGAGCATCATGCGGAGATCTACCAGAAGGTAAGCGAGAAGAGCCCGCGCTGGATGCCGCGGCGCTTCAACGACGAGTTCTATCGCCGGCTGATGGAGGGCGTGGCCGAACTGCTGGAGCAGATGCTCGAGGCCGACAGCAGTGCCCGGGCTCACTATGAACAGGCGCTGCGGACCCAGATCGCGCACCTGGCCGCCGGCGATTATGACGAGCAGATCGGGCACCAGCTCGATATCGCCGTGCAGGACGGCCTGCTGGCAGGGCGGCTGGATGCCGAACTGGCCGCCATCGCCGCCCGCCTGTCGCAGCGTGGCGAGGTACGCGACCGCCTCAACCGCTGGCTGCAGCGACAGGCGGTCGTCATGGCGCTGCGGCGGCGTGCCCAAGTGGTCGACCTGGTGCGCCGCGTGATCCTTGGCTGGGATGCGCAGACCGTGGCGGCCCGGATCGAGGCCCATGTCGGGCGCGACCTGCAGTTCATCCGGATCAACGGTACGCTGGTCGGCGGCCTGGTCGGCCTGCTGCTGCATGCGATCTCGCTGCTGGCGTTTGCCGGTTAGGCAAATTCGCTTGTGACCTCGGGGAGAGCCTTGTAACATGCGCGTCACAATCGCCGGCTACATTGGCGACCGTGAATACTTCGATACCATCCCCGATCCCCGAGGCCTTGCCCTCCATGAGCACCCCTGTAACGACGGCCGCACCTGTTGCGGCCACCCGCCCCGGATCCACTGTCGGCTCCGGCGCTGCCAAATGGCAGGATTTCTTTTTTCACAAGCTGACGCTGGGCTTTGCCGGACTGGTCATGCTGATCCTGACCGGGATCGTGGCTTCGCTGGTGATCAACGCGTGGCCGGCATTCCAGCATTTTGGTCCTGGCTTCATTACCCGCGTCGAATGGGATCCGGTCAATCAGGAATACGGCGCAATGATCGCGATCGCCGGTACCGTGGTGACCTCGTTCATTGCGCTGCTGATCGCGTTCCCGGTCAGCTTCGGCATCGCGCTGTTCCTGACCGAGATCTGCCCGGTCTGGCTCAAGCGTCCGCTCGGCACCTCGGTTGAGCTGCTGGCCGGCGTGCCCAGCATTATTTATGGCATGTGGGGTCTGTTCGTGTTCGCGCCGCTGTTTGCCGACCATGTGCAGCCCGTGCTGCAGGCCACGCTGGGTGAAGTCCCGGTGGTCGGGGCGCTGTTCCAGGGCCCGACCATGGGTATCGGCATGCTGACCGCCGGCATCATCCTGTCGGTGATGATCATCCCGTTCATCGCGTCGGTGATGCGCGACGTGTTCGAGACCTGCCCGGCGGTGCTGAAGGAATCGGCCTACGCGATCGGTTGCACCCGCTGGGAAGTGGTGCGCAAGATCGTGCTGCCGTACACCCGCATCGGCGTGGTCGGCGGCGTGATGCTCGGCCTCGGCCGCGCACTCGGCGAGACGATGGCCGTCACTTTCGTGATCGGCAATGCGCACAAGCTGTCCTGGTCGCTGTTCGGCGCCGGCAACTCGATCGCTTCAACGCTCGCCAATGAATTTGCCGAAGCCGAGGCCGGCCTGCACATGTCCTCGCTGTTCGCGCTCGGCCTGATTCTGTTCATGATTACCTTCATCGTGCTGGCCATTGCGAAAGTGATGCTGGTGCGCATGTCCAAAGCCGAGGGAAGCAAATGAAATACGGTGATCCGATCAAGTCGGACAACCCCATCTACCGCCAGCGGCTGTTGAGGCACCGGGTGGGAATCACGCTGTCGATTCTTTCGATGGTGTTCGGCATTACCTTCCTGCTGTGGATCCTGACGGTGCTGGTCATTAACGGCCTGTCCGCGATCGACCTGGCATTGTTCACGCAAGACACACCGGCGCCTGTCAGCGATGGCGGCGGCCTGCGCAATGCAATCTTCGGCAGCCTGATGATGGTCGGGTTTGCCACGCTGGTGAGCACGCCGGTGGGCATCCTCGCCGGGATTTACCTCGCCGAATACGGCCTCGAGAGCAAGTTCGCGCAGGCGACCCGGTTTGTCACCGACATCATGCTGTCGGCACCATCGATCGTGATCGGCCTGTTCGTGTATGCGATCTATGTGGCCAACGTGAAGCACTTCTCCGGCTGGGCCGGCAGCATCGCGATCTCGCTGATCGCGATCCCGGTCGTGGTCCGCACCACTGACAACATGCTGCAGCTGGTTCCGGCCAGCCTGCGCGAAGCGGCTTTCGCACTCGGCGCACCGCGCTGGAAGGTGGCGACCATGATCCGCCTGCGCGCAGTGAAGGCAGGCGTCGTGACCGGCGTGCTGCTGGCCGTGGCCCGCATTTCCGGTGAAACCGCGCCGCTGCTGTTCACTGCGCTGAACAACCAGTTCTTCAACGCCGACATGAATTCGCCGATGGCCAACCTGCCGGTCGTGATCTTCCAGTTTGCGATGAGCCCCTATGACAACTGGCGCGACCTCGCGTGGGGCGGCGCGCTGCTCATTACCTTCAGCGTGCTGGCACTGAACATTCTTTCGCGCACCCTGGTGCGCAGCACCAAGACCAATTGACAGGATTCACCATGAACGCTGCCGTGATGGACGCTCCCGCGACTTCCCACCAACTCGCCGCCACCATCCAGGTGAAAGACCTGAACTTCTTCTACGGTTCTTTCCAGGGCCTGAAGAACATCAACCTCGACATCTTTGACAAGAAGGTCACCGCTTTCATCGGGCCGTCGGGCTGCGGCAAGTCGACGCTGCTGCGCACGCTGAACCGGATGTACGACCTGTATCCCGGCCAGCGCGCAGAGGGCAGGATCATCTACAACGGCCGCAACATCCTCGATCCGGGCGTCGACGTGAACGTGCTGCGCGCGAAGGTCGGCATGGTGTTCCAGAAGCCGACGCCGTTCCCGATGTCCATCTACGAGAATATCGCCTTTGGCGTGCGCCTGTACGAGAACCTGTCCAAGGGCGAAATGGATGAGCGCGTCGAATGGGCGCTCAACAAGGCGGCGCTGTGGGGCGAGGTGAAGGACAAGCTGAACAAGAGCGGCCTGTCGCTGTCCGGCGGCCAGCAGCAGCGCCTGTGCATCGCGCGCGGCGTTGCGGTCAAGCCGGATGTGCTGCTGCTCGACGAGCCGACCTCGGCGCTGGATCCGATTTCCACCGTCAAGATCGAAGAGCTGATCAGCGAGCTGAAGGACGACTACACCATCGCGATCGTCACCCACAACATGCAGCAGGCAGCGCGCTGCTCAGATTACACCGCCTACATGTACCTGGGCGAGCTGGTCGAGTTCGGCGAGACCGACAAGATCTTCCTGAACCCGGTGAAGAAGGAAACCCAGGATTACATCACCGGCCGTTTCGGCTGATCCGGGCAGCAGCACGCACATTACAGGAGCCAGTCATGCCCCCGACAGAACATTCCTCCCGCCAGTACGAGCAAGACCTCGAGGCGATCCGCTCGCGCGTGCTGCAGATGGGCGGCATGGTAGAGAAGCAGTTTTTTGATGCCATGGCCTGCTTCCGCACGCTGGACGCACGCGAGGCCTCGCGCATCATCGCGGCCGACCTCGAAGTCAACCAGATGGAAGTGGCGCTGGACGATACCTGCAGCCACCTGATCGTGAAGCGCCAGCCGGCCGCGAATGACCTGCGCACCGTGATGGCCACCATCAAGGTGATCACCGACCTCGAGCGCATCGGCGACGAGGCGACCAAGATCGCGCGCGCAGCGCTGGCGATCCAGCAGCGCGGCATGACGCCGATCGCCCACGAAGACATCGTGCGCGTCATGGGTGCGTCGGCAGGCCAGATGCTGCACGGCGCGCTGGACGCTTTCGCGCGCCTGGACATGAAGCAGGCCACCCGGCTGATCATCGAAGACGAGAAGATCGACAACGAGTTCCGCACCGTGATGCGCAACCTGATCACCTACATGATGGAAGATCCGCGCACGATATCCGCGTCGCTGGACACGCTGTGGGTGGCCAAGGCGATCGAGCGCATCGGCGACCATTCGAAGAACATTGCCGAATACGTGGTGTACATCGTCGAGGGCAAGGACATTCGCCATACCGACTACGCCAGCCAGCAGACGGCTGTCTGACCATTTTTGTCGATGGCCACTGTACAACCCACGATCCTGATCGTCGAAGATGAACTGGCGATCGTCGAACTCGTATCCTTCTCTCTCAAGGGCGCCGGCTGGGCGGTGGACGCGGTCCATGACACCGCCAGCGCGTGGGAGTACCTGCAGCACAAGCGGCCGCAGCTGATCCTGCTCGACTGGATGCTGCCCGATCAGTCCGGCCTGCGCCTGCTGTCGCGCATCCGGGCCGACCGCAATTTTGGCACCCTGCCGATCATCATGCTGACGGCCAAGAGCATGGAAGAAGACAAGGTGGCCGGGCTCGAGACGGGCGCTGACGACTACATCACCAAGCCTTTCTCGCCGCGCGAACTGAATGCCCGCATCAAGGCGCTGATCCGTCGCAAGGCACCCGAACATTCCGAGCTGGAGATGAAGGCCGGTCCGCTGGCCGTGGATCCGGTCAGCTGCCGCGTCAGCCTCGACGGGCAGCCGGTCGAGATGGGGCATGCGGAATTCAAGCTGCTGCGCTTCCTGATCGCCCATCCGGAGCGCGTGTTCACCCGCAGCCAGCTGCTCGACAAGGTCTGGGGCGACCACGCAGTGCTGGAAGAGCGGACGGTCGACGTGCACGTGCTGCGGCTGCGCAAGGCGCTCGGTTCGGCCGACGGACTGATCAAGACCGTACGCAGCGTCGGTTATATGCTGTCGGAGAAGTAGGCCGCTGGCTTACAATCTCGGGGTTGCACGTTGGCGATGACGCGTAGTCATCGCCGTCGGTTTCCGGCGCCGGTCCGGATGGCGGTTCAAGCAGTCGCCAGCAAATGAAACCGTGACCCAGAGAATTTTTGTCCATGTCCCCCAAAGCCCTGTTCTGGATACCGGTTGCCGTCCGGTTCGCCCTGATCGCCGCCGCCGGCATCACTGCCTGGACCTTGTGGGGTGTCACGACCGGCGCGCTGGTCGCGCTGCTGGTGCTGACCGTCATGGTGCTGGTCCAGCTCGGCTACATGTACCAGCTGTCGCTGTGGCTGGACGACCCGGACGAGGTCAGGCTGGGCGATGGCTGGGGCGCATGGACCGACATCTTCGCGAAGCTGTACAAGCTGCGCCGCGAGGAGCAGAAAAACCGCAATGAACTGGCCGAGTGGCTGTCGCGCTTCCGGCAGGCGATGAGCCAGCTGCCCGACGGCGTGGTCATCATGGACGACGTCCTCTTCCTCGAGTGGTGCAATCCGGTCGCCGAGCAGCATCTCGGACTGTCGCTGGACAAGGACAGGGGCATGCGGGTGACCAACCTGATCCGCAGCCCGGACTTCATCGATTACATCATCCTCGGCCGCTATGACGAGCCGCTCACGCTGGACACCGGCGAGCGCCGGCTGGTCGTGCGGCTGATCCCGTTCGAAAACCGGCGCCAGATCCTGGTCTCGCATGACGTGACCGAGTTCGGGCGTCTCGATGAAATGCGGCGCGACTTCATTGCAAACGCCTCGCATGAATTGCGCACGCCGCTGACGGTCATCAACGGATTCCTCGAGATCGCCGCAACCGAGCCCGATCTCGATCATGACACCCGCATGCAGCACCTGAGGCTGATGACGGAGCAGGGCCGGCGCATGCAGCACCTGGTCGAAGACATGCTGGTGTTGACCCGGCTCGAGTCGATCGATTTCCCGCTGCGCGAAGAAGTGATCGACATGCACTGGCTGATCGAGCAGATCGAGGCCGAGGGCGTGGCACTGTCGTCCGGCCGGCACCAGATCAGCGCGCGCATCGCGGGGCCCGACCTGAAGGGCAGCACCGAGGAGTTGCGCAGTGCGATCGGCAACCTCGTATCGAACGCGGTGCGCTACACGCCCGAAGGCGGGCAGGTCACCATCGAATGGGTGGATACCGATGCCGGCCCGCGCTGCGTGGTGTCCGACAGCGGCATCGGCATCCGGCCAGAGCATATCGCGCGCCTGACCGAGCGTTTCTACCGGGTCGACAAGAGCCGCTCGCGCGAGACGCAGGGTACCGGGCTGGGACTGGCGATCGTCAAGCACGTGCTGATGCGGCACAACGCGCAGCTCGAGATCGAATCCGAACTGGGCAAGGGCAGCCGCTTCATCATCCAGTTCCCGCGCAGCGCGGTCGCGCCGAGCGACGCCTGACCGCCCGCTGCCGCGTCAGAGTTTGTCCTGCGCGACGCGTGCCGACAGCGCCGCATGCGCCTCGCGCCGTTCGCTGTAGCGATCGACCAGGAAGGGCGAGACATCGCGCGTCAGCAGGGTGAACTTCACTAGTTCCTCCATCACGTCGACCAGCCGGTCATAGTAGGGCGAGGGCCGCATGCGCCCGGCCTCGTCGAATTCCTCGTAGGCTTTGGCGACCGACGACTGGTTCGGTATCGTCAGCATCCGCATCCACCGCCCAAGCACGCGCATCTGGTTCACTGCATTGAAGGACTGCGATCCGCCGCAGACCTGCATCACCGCCAGCGTTTTTCCCTGCGTCGGACGCACGGCGCCCAGGGCCAGCGGTATCCAGTCGATCTGGGCCTTCATCACGCCGGTCATTGCGCCATGCCGCTCGGGAGACGACCAGACCATGCCCTCGGCCCACTGGCAGAGCTCGCGCAGCTCGGCGACTTTCGGATGCGTGTCGGCCGCATCATCCGGCAGCGGCAGGCCGGCGGGATGAAAGAAGCGGGTTTCGGCGCCGAGGCGGTGCAGCAGGCGGGCGGCTTCTTCGGCAAGCAGCCGGCTGAAAGAGCGCTGCCGCAGCGACCCGTACAGCAGCAGGATGCGCGGCGGATGCATTGAATGTGCGGCAGGGAACAGTGCCGCACGGTCGATCGGCGGCAGGCAGTCCGGGTCGAGGCCGGGCAGGAGATCATCAGGCACGGCCGGCAGCCTCCTGCTTCGGTGCGCATTCATACCAGTCGCGGCTGCGGTTCACGACCCGCACCACCAGCAGCATCACCGGCACTTCGATCAGCACGCCGACCACGGTGGCCAGTGCCGCGCCCGACTCGAAGCCGAACAGGCTGATGGCCGCCGCCACGGCCAGCTCGAAGAAATTCGAGGCGCCGATCAGCGCCGACGGACAGGCGACGGCGTGCGATTCACCCAGCCGGCGGTTCAGCCAGTAGGCCAGCGCCGAGTTGAACAGCACCTGGATCAGGATGGGCACGGCCAGCAGTGCAATCACCAGCGGCTGTCGCAGGATGGCCTCGCCCTGGAAGGCAAACAGCAGCACCAGCGTCGCCAGCAGGGCAGCGATCGACCACGATCCGATGCGCTGCATGGCCGCGTCGAAGGCGGCTGGCCCGCGCCGGAGCAGGCGGCGCCGCCACAATTGCGCGAGGACCACCGGTATCAGGATGTACAGCGCGACCGAGGTCAGCAGCGTGTCCCACGGCACGATGATCGAGGACATGCCGAGCAGCAGCGCCACGATGGGTGCGAACGCAAACACCATGATGGCGTCGTTCAGTGCCACTTGCGACAGGGTGAACAGCGGATCGCCATTGGTCAGCCGGCTCCAGACAAACACCATGGCAGTGCACGGCGCGGCCGCCAGCAGGATCAGGCCGGCGATGTAACTGTCGATCTGTTCGGCCGGCAGCAGCGGCGCAAACCAGTGGCGGATGAACAGCCAGCCCAGGAGGGCCATCGAGAACGGCTTCACCAGCCAGTTCACGAACAGCGTCACCCCGATGCCGCGCACATGGCGTCGTACCTCGTGCAGTGCGCCGAAGTCGACCTTCACCAGCATCGGGATGATCATCACCCAGATCAGCAGCCCGACCGGCAGGTTGACGCGGGCGATCTCGAGCGAGCCTATCCACCG
>JAIXTG010000193.1 GCA_027484285.1 Oxalobacteraceae bacterium
ACCGCATTCACGGCCTGAGTGACGATCGGAATGCCGGCGAACTTGCCGAGGCCGTCGGTATTGGACAGGAACTTGTCGCGCGCGGACACCTCGCCCTTCCTGAACTTGACCGCCTTCGCACGCAGCATCAGGTGCGGGAAGTCGAGATTCCATTCATGCGGCGGCGTGTACGGGCACTTGGTCATGTAACAGAGGTCGCACAGATAACACTGGTCGACCACCTTCATGTAGTCCTTCTTGTCGACGCCGTCGACTTCCATCGTCTCGGATTCGTCGACCAGGTCAAACAGGGTCGGGAACGATGCGCACAGGGACACGCAGCGGCGGCAGCCGTGGCAAATGTCGTACACGCGCTCCAGTTCCGCGTTCAGCAGTTCTTCGTTGTAGAAGTCCTCGCTCAGCCAGTCGAGCGGGTGTCGGGTCGGGGCTTCCAGATTGCCTTCGCGGGCCATGGCGAGATCCTTTGATTATTGTGTTTTTTCAGAGGGGGGAAAGTCATCCGGGCGCAGCGCAGAGCAGCCGCCGCATGCTGCAGCCAGCCCGAGTCCGGACCGGCGAGCCGGGTCGCACAGGGCGAGCGACCGGCAGCGGGAGCCCGGAATCGGGTGGCGCAGCAGCCTGACGGGCAGGTGCTTAGTCGACGAGTGCGTCGAGGGCCTTCTGGTAGCGGTTGGCGTGCGAACGCTCAGCCTTGGCGAGGGTCTCGAACCAGTCGGCGATCTCGTCGAAGCCTTCGTCGCGAGCGGTCTTGGCCATGCCCGGGTACATGTCGGTGTACTCGTGGGTCTCGCCTGCCACTGCGGCCATCAGGTTCTGGCGCGAGCTGCCGATCGGCAGGCCGGTCGCCGGGTCGCCCACCTGCTCGAGGTACTCGAGGTGGCCGTGCGCGTGGCCGGTCTCGCCTTCGGCGGTCGAGCGGAACAGCGCTGCGACGTCGTTCTGGCCTTCAACGTCGGCCTTGTTCGCGAAGTACAGGTAGCGGCGGTTAGCCATCGATTCGCCGGCAAACGCTTCCTTCAGGTTTGCCTCGGTCTTGGAGCCTTTCAGTTTCGACATTTGCTTCTCCTTGTGTATTCACATGAGGGCGCGTCGCAGCTGGACTTCATGGTTGCAACGACGCACTACCACGACTGAAACCTGACTGGTGAGTACAGATTTCTGGATTCGGATTGTGAAGCCGACAAAAGCAAATCTCAAATTGGCTGTATCAATCTATTCCATAGATTAAGCCAATGAGTCTAATCTTTAGAATAAATGAGAACTATTATCACTGGGCCAGCAGCAAGGCGATCGCGTGGGCCGCAATCCCCTCTTCCCGGCCTTCCCACCCAAGCCGTTCATTGGTTTTGGCCTTCAGGTTGACCTGGGCCGGTGCCACCCCGAGGTCCGCTGCAAGGTGGGCAATCATGCCGGGGAGGTGGGGCGCCATTTTCGGTGCCTGGGCAATCACGGTGGCATCGATATTTCCCACCGCGTATCCGGCTTCGGCCACGCGCCGCGCCGCTTCTCGCAGCAGGCGGCGCGAATCGGCGCCCTTGAACTGCGGATCGGTATCCGGGAAATGCTGGCCGATATCGCCGAGCCCGGCTGCGCCCAGCAGGGCGTCGGTGATCGCATGCAGCAGCACGTCGGCGTCCGAATGCCCGAGCAGGCCGGCGCGGTGCGGGATCGTCACACCGCCGATCACCAGCGGGCGCCCCGGCACCAGCGCATGGCAGTCATATCCCTGGCCTATGCGAAACGGCAGCTTGCTCATGCACTTCCTTTCAAATGGAGTTCGGCGATCCGCAGATCGTCAGGCAGTGTCACCTTGAAATTGCGCGGACTGCCCTCGACCAGTTTCGGCTGCAGGCCCACCGCCTCGATGGCACTGGCTTCATCAGTGATTTCGCGGCCGCTGCGCTCGGCATCGTGCAGGGCAGCGAGCAAGGTCCGGTGGCGGAACATCTGCGGCGTCTGCGCGGCCCACAAATGCTCGCGCGACACGGTGGATGCCACATGACTGTGGCCATTGCTCAGCTTGATCGTGTCGACCACGGGCAATGCCAGCAGGCCGCCGACCGGATCGTCCTTGCCAAAGGCAATCAGCTTGTCGATCAGTTCGACCGTCAGGCCGGGGCGCGCTGCATCGTGTACCAGCACCCAGTCCTCGGGGTCGACATCGGCGGCGATTGCCTGCAGCCCGTTGGTAACCGAGGCCTGCCGGGTCGCGCCGCCGCAGCGCAGCACCGTGCAGCGCGGCGGCAACGGCATGTCGTCGATGTAGCCGTCACCGGCGCTGACAACCACATAGGTGTGGTCGATTTGTCGTGCCGAAGAGAAGGTATCGATTACATGCTGCAGCATGGGTTTGCCGGCCAGCGGCGCGTACTGCTTGGGAAGGCTGCTTCCCATGCGCGCGCCGACGCCGGCAGCTGGTATCAGGGCCACAAAGCCGGGGAAGCTCATCTCATCTATAATTTTGGTTTTTCCGACAACGCCATTGTAGCCTCACGCCCGCGCTGCACTCGACAAGCGCAGCCTGCCGCGGCCCGCCATGTCTTCCGACTCGTCTTACCTCACCCCCCCAAAACCCGGTCATCGCTTCGTCCTGCCCGCTCTGCACGGCGCGGCCGAGGCGCTCGCGCTTGCACGCGCGGCGCAGGCGCTGAAAGCGGAACAACGCATGCTGGTCGTGGTTGTTGCCGACGCGCCTGCAGCGCAACGCCTGCAGGCCGAGATGGGCTGGTTCGGCAAACAGGACGACCGCGAGCTGCGCTGTCACCTGCTGCCCGACTGGGAAACTTTGCCGTATGACGCGTTCTCGCCCCACCAGGACCTGGTGTCGGAGCGGCTGGCGACATTGCACGGGCTGCAGAACGGCGAATGCGACGTGCTGATCGTGCCTGCCACCACCGCGCTGCTGCGGATGGGGCCGCCCTCCTTCCTTGCCGCCTATACGTTTTTCTTCCAGCAGGGCGAGACGTTGGACGAGGCGAGGCTGAGGTCGCAGCTGACACTGGCCGGGTACTCCCATGTCGGCCAGGTGATGTCGCCCGGCGAATACTCGGTACGCGGCGGCCTGATCGACCTGTTTCCGATGGGCTCGGTGCTGCCCTACCGTATCGACCTGTTCGGCGACAGTATCGAAAGCATCCGCACCTTCGACGTCGACACCCAGCGTTCGCTCTATCCGGTGCGCGAGGTCCGGCTGCTGCCGGGCCGCGAATTCCCAATGGACGAGTCGGCACGCTCTGCCTTCCGCAGCCGCTGGCGCGAGGTGTTCGAGGGTGACCCGTCGCGCGCCAACATTTACCGCGACATCGGCAACGGCATAGCGTCGGCCGGCATCGAATACTATCTGCCGCTGTTCTTCGAGCAGACGGCCACCCTGTTCGATTACCTGCCGGCCGGCAGCAGCTTTGCACTGGTCGGCGACATCGATGCTGCAATCAAGCGCTTCTGGAACGATACCCGCTCGCGCTACAGCTTCCTGAAAGCCGACCGCGAGCGCCCCCTGCTGCCGCCGGAAGACCTGTTCCTCGGCGACGAAGATTTCTTCACGCTGCTCAAGCCTCTCGGCCGTTGGGTGCTGCAGGAGGCAGTCGCCGCTTCCGACCTGTCGGCACCGCTGCCCGACATCGCCGTCAATCGCCGTCTCGACGACCCGCTGTCCAACCTGCGCTCCTTCCTGCTGCAGACCGACCGGCGCGTGATGATCTGCGCCGATTCCGGTGGCCGGCGCGAGACTCTGCGCGAATATTTTGAGGAATACGGCCTCGCGGTGAAGCCCTGCGAGAGCCTCGACGAGTTCATCCGGGGCAGCGAGCGGCTGCAGCTGTGCGTGGCGCCGCTGCATGCAGGCGCGCTGGTGTCGGGCGAACTGGGTGATCTCGCATTCATCACCGAAACCGAGCTGTATGCCGGCACCGGGCGCCGCGCAGGCCGCAAGCGGCAGGAAACCCGCACACAGGTCGACGCGATGGTGCGCGACCTGTCCGAGCTGAAAATTGGCGACCCGGTGGTGCACGTCAACCACGGAATCGGCCGCTACCAGGGGTTGGTGAGCATGGACCTCGGCGAAGGCGAGACCGAGTTCCTGCATCTCGAGTATGCGAAAGAGACCAAGCTCTACGTGCCGGTGTCGCAGCTGCATGTCATTTCGCGCTACTCGGGCGCGTCGCCGGAAGACGCGCCGCTGCATTCGCTGGGCTCGGGCCAGTGGGAAAAGGCGCGTCGCAAGGCGGCCGAGCAGATCCGCGATACGGCGGCCGAGCTGCTCAACCTGTATGCCCGGCGCGCCGCCCGCAAGGGACACGCCTTCGAGTATTCGTCGCACGATTACGATGCCTTCGCCGAGAGCTTCGGCTTCGAGGAGACACCCGACCAGTCAGCCGCAATCCACGCCGTAATCGGCGACATGACGTCCGGCAGGCCAATGGACCGGCTGATCTGCGGCGACGTCGGCTTCGGCAAGACCGAGGTTGCGCTGCGTGCCGCCTTCGTCGCCGTCATGGGCGGCAAGCAGGTGGCGATCCTTGCGCCGACCACGCTGCTGGCCGAGCAGCATGCGCAGACTTTCGCCGACCGCTTCGCCGACTGGCCGGTGAAGATTGCCGAGCTGTCGCGCTTCCGCACCGGGAAGGAAGTCACGCTTGCGCTGAAGGGCCTTGCCGAGGGCAAGATCGACATCGTGATCGGCACCCACAAACTGCTGTCGCCGGACGTGAAATTCGAGCGCCTCGGGCTGGTCATCATCGACGAGGAACATCGCTTCGGCGTGCGTCAGAAGGAAGCGCTGAAGGCGCTGCGCGCCGAGGTCGATGTGCTGACCCTGACCGCCACGCCCATCCCGCGCACGCTGGGCATGGCACTCGAGGGACTGCGCGATTTCTCGGTGATCGCCACGGCGCCGCAAAAGCGGCTCGCCATCAAGACCTTCGTGCGCGGCGAGTCCGACTCGGTGATTCGCGAAGCCTGCCTGCGCGAGCTCAAGCGCGGCGGGCAGGTCTA
>JAIXTG010000441.1 GCA_027484285.1 Oxalobacteraceae bacterium
CTGCTTGCAATGGCCGATGCAGCGCGTGCGGCTGGCGCAGGCGACGACGTGCTGGCAGTACTCGATGCCCGCATGGGCGAGGTTTACTGGGCGCAGTACCGTTTCGATGGCGACTGGCAGCAGGTGTCTGCGCCAGCCCTGTCGAAGGCCGGGGACATCGTGATGCAGGGCAGTGCAGCGCTGTGCGGCAATGGCTTGCTCGCCTGTCCCGATGCTTTCGGCCGCTACGACGACCCAATGCGCTTCGCCGATGTCATGCCGCATGCCGCCAGTGTCGCGCGCCTGGCAGTGGCTGCGCTTGCCCGCGGCGAGGCAGTCGCCCCGCATGAAGCGCAGCCACTGTACCTGCGCGACAAGGTCGCCCTGACAACGCGCGAGCGTTCCGCCGCCGCGTCCGGCGACGGAGCGCCCGCATGAGTTCGCTGGCAAAACTGCCGCGCTACGCGGGGGTACTGGCGTTTGCGCCGATGCAGGCGAAGGACATCGAAGACGTGGTTTGCACGGAGAACGATGCCTACCCGTTTCCATGGACTCGCGGAAATTTTCTCGATTCGCTCGCCAGTCGCTATGAAGCGTGGGTTGCGCGCGAGGCCGACGGCCGCCTCGCCGGTTACTTCCTGCTGCTGCCAGCCGTCGACGACGTCCACCTGCTGAACATCACGGTGCGTCCCGATTTGCAGGGGCAGGGGATTGGAACCCAGCTGCTTGACCGGGTATGCATGCTCGCGCTCGATGCAGGTATAGGCGCCATCCTGCTGGAAGTCCGTCCGTCGAATTTGCATGCGTATGCGGTTTACCGGAATGCGGGCTTCCGCGAAATCGGACGCCGCAAGAATTATTACCCGGCAGCCGGTCAAAGCCGGGAGGACGCGATCGTCATGCGGCTCACCCTTGACGCGGGAAAGCAATGAATCCTGACAAGCTGCGAAAACTGGAACAGATGGGGCTGGGGCCGGTGTGGCAGCGCCGCGGGCTGCCGGACACACCCGCGCAGGACTCCCTGATCGACGCGCCAGCGTTGGCGGATGATGCAGCCGGCGGACCGGGGCATGATCCGGTGCTGGCTGACGATATCAGCGGCATGGACTGGGAAACGCTGGAAGCCACGATTCGCCAGTGCACGCGCTGCCGGCTGTGCGAGGACCGGCACCATGCCGTACCCGGCACCGGCGACCGCAACGCACGCTGGCTGTTCGTGGGCGAGGGTCCGGGGCGCAATGAGGATTTGCAGGGCGAACCATTTGTCGGCCCGGCCGGCAAGCTGCTCGACAACATGATGCGAGCGCTCGACCTCGCGCGAGGTGAGCAGACGTATATCGCGAATGTCGTCAAATGCCGCCCGGTCGGCGCCGATGGTCGCGACCGGCCGCCCTCCGCCGACGAGGTGTCGGCCTGCCTGCCTTACCTGAAGCGCCAGATCGACCTGATCCGCCCGCAGGTGATCGTCGCCCTTGGCAAAACGGCGGCCGGCTCCCTGCTGGGACTGCCCGGGGACGTATCGCTGGGCAGCCTGCGCGGGCAGCCGCGCAGCTTTGCCGGCATACCGCTGGCGATCACCTACCACCCGGCCTACCTGCTTCGCAAACCAACCGACAAGGCGCGCGCGTGGCGCGACCTGTGCGCGGCCCGCAGCGCAATTGATGGCCACTGAGCCTTCACCGGCTGGCAGCGGCCATTTCCAGGCCGAGTTCCATCGGCGCTGGCATGACCTGAAGAATCCGCATGTACGTGCGCTGGCGTGGCTGCTCGATGCGCCGGACCTGCTCGACCGCGACGCAGCCCGCTGGGGAGGGAAAATCGCAACGCTCGGGTCGGGTGCAGCCGAGGGCTGCCGGGACTGGCTTGCGGCACTCGACGCCGATCCGCAAGCCTTGTCCGACGATCTCGGGGTTCACCGTTTCACGCGCCTTGGCCGCTACGCCGAGAACCTGCTTGCCTGGTATTTCCGCCACCGCCAGATGCTGTTTGCCCACGGCCTGCAGGTGCGTGCCGGCAAGGACGCGACAGTCGGCGAGTTCGACTTTCTGCTGCAGCAGCAGGATGGCACGCTGCTGCACTGGGAGTTCGCGACCAAGTTTTACCTGCTGAATTCCGATGATCCGAAGCTGGCCGAGGTGCAGCAGGCGGATTACTTCGTGGGTCCGAATCTGTCGGATACGCTGGGACGAAAGATACGCAAGATTCTCGAACGCCAGCTGCTGCTCGGCTCGCATCCGGCGGCGCAATCGCTGCTGCCGCAGCCGCTGGCCGGCGCACAGGCTTTGATGAAGGGCTGGCTGTTTTATCGACGCGGCGAGTTGCCACCGCTGGCGGCCGTGGGCATTTCACCTCGCCACTGTCGTGGCTGGTGGTGCACGCTGCAGGAGCTTCCTGCCCATGTGCCGGGTCCGGGCGCTGTACTGCCCCGGATTGCCTGGCTGGCGCCGGCGCGGCTGCCGCTGTCGGAAGCGATATCGGCCGATGCGCTGCGGTCTGTACTGCAAACGATGTTCGCGCGGGATCCGATGCCGGTGATGGTGGTCAGCCTGCAGCGGCAGGGCGATGCGTGGCTGGAGTGCGATCGGGGTTTCGTGGTTCCCGACCAGTGGCCGGCCGCGGCGGCTGCACGGCAGGAGCAATGAAGCCGCAGCGGTGAGGAACCGGCAAGCTCAGGTGCCGAAATGCTTTTGCTCGCCGATCAGGTGCAGCGAGTCGTATTCCCGCTGGTTGGCCGCATGCTTGCGCATGACCAGCAACATCACGCCAGCGACGAACAGCCCGAACATCACGATCACGATGTTCACGTTCAGGTCCAGGCTGACCAGCAGCGCGTAGAGTGCAAGCATCATCAGGATCGACAGGTTTTCGCTGAAA
>JAIXTG010000370.1 GCA_027484285.1 Oxalobacteraceae bacterium
GGCTGGCTGCGGGTGGCGCTGCTGCTGCTGGCCGGCGCATCGCTCGGCGCCGGCTGGTCTGCGTGGCGCGCCGGCGAACGGCTGGCAGAGGCCTTGCCGCCCGAACTCGAGGGCCGGGACCTCGTCGTGACCGGCATCGTGGCCAGTCTGCCCGAGGCGTCCGCCAGCGGACGCCGCTTCCAGTTCGAGATCGAGCAGGCCACGCATGAAGCGCAGGCAGTGAAACTGCCGTCCCGCGTCGCGCTCGGCTGGTATGGCAGGCGTGGTGCAGTGCCCGAGGTGCAGCCCGGCGAGCGCTGGCAGCTGACGGTCCGTTTGAAACGCCCGCATGGTTTGGCCAATCCGCAGGGCTTCGATGTTGAGGCATGGTGGCTGACCGAAGGCCTGCGTGCCACCGGCTATGTGCGCGAGCGGTCGGCGCAGCGGCTCGAGCCGTTCGTGTTCAGCCTGCGCGATGCGGTCGGGCGCGCGCGGGTAGCGCTGCGCGACCGGATTGTCGCTGCCCTTCCGGACGCGCGCTATGCGGGCGTGATCGTCGCGCTGGTGGTCGGCGACCAGCGTGCGATCGTGCAGTCCGACTGGCAGGTATTCAACCGCACCGGCATTGGTCACCTGATGTCGATCAGGTATGCTTATGACCTATCATATTGTGATCGAGGGTAAGTATGCCAATCGCCTACAGCTACAAGAGGTTCAGTTCAGAGAAGCAAGCCAGGGGAGACTCGCTCAGAAGGCAAACAGAACTGGCTGAGAGCTACATCTCATCTAACCCACACCTGAACCTAATCCTCGATCAGGAACGGCACCTCACTGATGAAGGGATGTCCGCCTACAAAGGGGTACATCTAAAAAAAGGCGCACTAGGAGTATTCATTCGCGCTGTTGAGGATGGTCAGATTGAAGAGGGGTCGTATCTTCTCGTTGAGAGCCTAGATCGCTTGAGTCGTGGGCAACCAAGTGATGCGCTTCCTCAGCTGATAGATCTCGTTAAGAGCGGGATAGTGGTGGTCACTCTTAACGATAATCGGATCTATTCAGAGGAATCTATTAGCGGTACCAACGGCTCATTCGTTCTGATGCAGTCTCTTGTTGGAATGGCGAGAGCCTTCGAGGAATCAGAAACGAAGGGAAAACGAGTAAGAGCTGCGTGGGAGAACAAGTTCAAAAAAATCAAAGATGGAATTCAGCTTACCAAGCGAGTACCTTTTTGGCTGAACTCAGATCGTACTGTAAGGCTTGAGAAGGTTGCGATAGTCAACCGGATATTCAATGACTACGTATCCGGGAAGGGTAGCAAAGTGATTGCTACAGAACTCAACAACGAGCAGGTAGAAACGCCCACCTTGGCTGCTAAGTATTGGCATGAATCTACGGTAAAAAAAATATTGAACAGCTCGTCCGTAATTGGAACTCTCAAAACCGCTGATGGGCAAAGTCATGAGGGATACTATCCAGCCGTCATTAGCAAAGAACTGTGGGTTGAAGCGCAACTTACAAAAGGTTCTGATACACGAAGAAGGTCGATCATCAATCGCATAATGCCTTCAGCTGAGGTAAATCGTCCTCTGGCCGGGCTGTTGAAATGCACCTGCGGGGCTACCATAGTTCGAGCCGCGAAGACAGGGCGGGTCCGTAAAGATGGAACTAAGAACATGTGGGAGCTCTTAGTGTGCTCTCGTGCACGTGTCGGAGGCCATGGCTGCCTGTATAAGAGCCTTTCTTATTCCAAAGTCTTAAAGGCGATTAAAGATTCCATTCCTGAGGCTTCCCTGCTGGCTAGCTCAATTGATAATGAGCTTGAGGTAAGAGGGTTTGATGAAGCGATTTTTGAGCTTCAGATGAGCGCTCAAGAGGCATATGCGGTTTTGAAGACTACAAGAACGCCGCAGTCTCGGGCTGAGTACCAGCGCATTTCCAGTGAGTTGGAAGACTTGCAGGAGAAGCGGAAGCAGTTAGTTGAGGCTGTGGGAACAGTCGGCTCTCACGTGATGGGTATGCTTTTTAAAGAGCCAAGAATGACCAACGAGTGGCTTAGAAAAGTATTCAAGGAAGGCATTTTAGATACCTTGGGCGAGTCACTTTCCCTGACGCTTCAGAACGGAAAAGTGCTTGAAATAGCGCTCAATGCAAGCGAAGAAGAAGGCGTAGCACTCTAAGTTTAACCGTACAGCCTGGAGGAATTTAGAGAATTTCCCTCCCAAGATTGGTGCACCAGTTGCCTCTTGGTTTTATCAAAGAAAAGAATGGATATGTTTGGTACCCCTCCCGCTGACCTTGACCTGTCACTCCCCATCGAGCCTATGAAGCTTGATGTGATTGGCGAGCAAAGGAAAGAACTTCAAGCTTTCATCTCTGAACTGCTTGAAACGCATCCAACGAAGCTCAAGAAGAAAGAGAAAGATAAGCTCAGGGATACATACCGGCAGCTTCTGTTGAACGTGATCTACAACAGCATTCGGCGTGTTTACACGGGCGTACCAAGAGGGAAGCATGCTTATGCTCCCGATAGTTACTGGCGGTCTTTGGGCCTAACGTACAGTTTTACTGTTGCTGCTTTGGATCGGCTTGTGACTGATGGCTACTTAGAGCAGCAGCACGGCTTCCTAGACCGAAAAAGCGGAATTGGCAAGCTCACAAGGATCTACGCAAAAGATAAGCTTGCAGATGAGATCAACGCGTACGCGATAGCTGAACATGTGCATCTGTCCCATGAAGCAGAGGCTTTGGTCTTCCGTGACTTCAAAGAAGGCGATCCTTTATTAGATCGGGATCATCCTGATTTGCAGCGTCTAAGAGTCATCAATGATTTTTTGAATGGCTACAACTGGTTACAGAAAGGGCCCATTCGGCTCATCTACAACTCTGACCCTCTTCAGGGAGGGAGGGTCTATACCCGGTTTCAAAATCTCAAGCGGAGGCTCCGTGCTGAGATGCGGATCAGTGGGAGGCCGGTAGTGGAGTTGGATTACAAGGCAAATCATCTTGCGATGCTGATAGCTCTAGCAGGGGAAGAGCTTCCTTCAGATCCCTACTTAGACATCTCTGTTAAAACCGGTCAATCAAGGGATAAGGTAAAAAAATTCATAACAGTGTCAATTAGCGCAAGCAGTGAGGAGAAGGCCTTTGCTGCTTGTAGGCAGTATGGGATCAACAGGGATCTGTTCGTCACTTTAAGAAACGCTACCAGTGAGCTTTTCCCCGGCGTCCCTTTGTTCGTAGGGATCGGGAAGTCTATGCAAAGCCTTGAGGGGCAGGTCGCTCTAGATATCATGGCCGAGGGAGCAAACGCAGGGATACCAGTGCTTCCCGTTCATGATTCGTTCATCACTACTGTGGAGAACGAACTGTGGCTGCGAGAACAAATGTCGAGTAAATGGAGGTATCACCTGGATACCACTGAAGAGCCTAAGATTGAGAAGAAATAGGGAATGAAAAAATAAATGCGCAGTCAACACCCTGACACCAATACAGGGTTTCTGCAGGGTTTCTGCAGGGTCTCTGCAGGGTCTCTGCAGGGTCTCTACAGGGTATCTTCAGCCGTCCCTACAGCGTTTCTAGAACCACCTCTACAGCCGTCCCTACAGCACCTCTACAGCACCACCTCAGTGCCTCTTAACATCCCTACAGCACATGTTCAGTATTAGACAACCAAAGATAGACGAAGACAAGCAGATAGACAGATAGATAGGTAGGTAGACAGAGAGGTAGGAATCCATTACTGGTCCAAGCAAAACCAGAGAGAGTTCATTGACCAGTATCGATTTCAAATATTAGCTAAACCCAAGGTAAAGCATAGAAGAAAACACTATGTTCTTCTGATTCTGGTTGACAGATGACGGGCACTTAGCGGCTCCTAGAAATGACGTAGGCGTGGACGTTCGTTCGACATCAGCAGAGAAGCTGTAACCATGGCAAAGTCCGGTAAGTACGAGATTTGTGTTATCCGCGAGGACGATCGGTCATGAGCTTAAATAAAAGTCATTTTTATTAATTGGGCGCTGCTAAGCGCAAATAATGCACACATTAGTGTGTCAGGTTGGTATTAGCCCAGGTATGCCGTAAGCAATATTTTAAGGCAACATCGCAAAACCCGTGCGCTTCAAATAAAATACGACAGTTAATTGCCTACAAAACAATGATGTCAGAATATGACAGGCTAGTTGTTGGGAGGATCGTCGCAATTAATAATGGAGCGTTTTTGCCGCCTCCATCTGCGTCGTAATAAAGTCTCCCAAGGTCGTTCTCATATATCAAATAATTGGTCGACGATGGCGGCTGCGGTTGTAGGGAAGAAGTTGAATGGAACACTGTGTCAATAGAACTCACGCTTTTCAGGCGTGTAAAAACCTTACTGTTCAATTGAATTTTGTCTTCGTTCGTAGTGAAATCTTGCACGAGATCAGCATTCAATAAAGATGGTTTTGTGCTGAAAACAAAATAATCTGCTCCGGCACCGCCATTTAGCGTATCCGCGCCCAACCCTCCATCGACTGTATCGTCACCGTCCTTAGCTATAATCAAATTTCCAAAGGCATTTCCAATAACTCGATCTGAAAACTGGGTGGCTGATATGAACTCAATATTTTTTAATTTTTCCGTGTTCATGTTTGAAGAGACGTTATTGCCAAAAGAGTAAGAAAGTCCTTTTGCAAGATCAATAATAATTGAGCTATCAGCGTCAACAAATTCAACGGTATCAAGTCCGCTCCCTCCGTCAAGAAAGTCGTTGCCGAGTCCGCCAACCAGTGTGTCGTCACCCTTACCGCCAAACAAACGGTCGTTTCCTGTCCGCCCATCTAAAAGATCGTTGCCCTCACCGCCAGCAAGTTCGTCCGCGCCAGTCGATCCCACGATTGGAAAACGAAGTTCGCTATCCGCGAACTTGAGTGCTTCGATGTTTCTTAATATATCGGTATGCCCCACTTTGGTCGTTATGGAAACCGTAGAGTCAGGATTTATACTAACCGTATATTCCGATTTTTTCGATAAGTATATTGCTGTGTCGTAACCTCGGCCACCATTTATTTCGGTGGTCTGATTAGATCGATTAGTTTCCGATATAAAATCGTTACCGGCAAACGTTCTGATCGACGTGCTAAAGTTTCGGTCATCAACCGATATAGAATCCTTGTAGTCGACAGCTACGTCATATTGAAGGTCGAGGTTATAAAGCTTTTTTGACTGATCAATATAGAGGTAGCTTAATAAACCGTCATTGCGGATGTATGGAACAAATTTTCCACCTTGACCTTTGCTCCACTTGGAGAACTCTTCATGTAAAGCCTCGTGTAGTTTTCCGGTACCGTCATTAAGAAGTAGATAATTCGACTGTTTGCGTCCGCTTGCATTAGGGTCTCCTCCAAGTAGATAGCTCTTGATTCCGCTTTGATCGAGATCCAACATTTGCATTGAGTAGTCAACGAATGAGCTTTTCTCATCGTACGCTGTTCCCAGTTTGTCGGTCACATCGGTGAATTGGAGGGCACCATTATTCTGAAACATTTGTAACTTTGCGCGAGCCCAATCTTGTGTGGATGACCAAACTCCTACACCAACTAGTAAATCTTCTTTTCCATCATAGTTAAAATCGTCTACCCATGTTCTATATGTATGACTTAAGGAAGCGCCGAAGTCTGAAACTAGACCAAGGTTTTTATATTTTGCTTGGTTGAAGTATGGGTTCAGCAGGACTTCGGGGCTATCCCCTAATTTTCCATTTTTAACTTTATAAATTGCAATGTCAGCCGGCCGGGTTGTGCTGTAATCTACTCCTGGGCCAGTCTTAAAATCACCAATTACAAGCTCGGTGACTCCGTCATCATCGAGGTCAGCGGTCAGTGCCGCAGATCCATAAATGGATCCAGAGTATGTGTTCCCCCAATTTTGAAATTTAAAATCGCCGGTAGTGGACGAAAACTGGTAGTAAGGGTCTGTTCCGCCATACCCCGCAGTAACCACAGTCGGGATTCCTTCCAAATCGCTTAGAACGGCAGAGTGTGATTGTGTAGAGTCAGAAAGAGTAATTTTTTTAAATTTGGCATCAGGCTGACTTAAATATACGGTGGAAGCTGTCGAAATCAGCGGACTTTCGTTGTGTGCGGCCAGAAATATATCGTCAATCCCATCGACGTTAAAATCGTGCGCAATTACCGAACCGGAGCCGTTAATTGTTGCGTTAGATACATATGATTCGGTATTTAGTTTTAACTTTCCTGCTTTGTCTTGGTCAATAATCGCAATATCTACCTTATATGGCTTTTCATTGTTCCACCCAGCAAAGACCCATCCCGAGAGAATGATTGAATGAGTTTTTGTGGAACCTAGAAACGCTAAGTCGTAGAAGTGGATAATTCCAGCCAATCCTGACTGATTCCCAAGGTAATTCCACTTGCCAAATTGGGAGATTTGCGCTGATGTATTCACAATTCACCTTTGTTTGATGGGGGCATGTTCTATTAATTTTAATTGAAAAACTACTACGAATGGCATGGCTTGAAGCTTTTTCTTTGAATTGTGTTTTATGATGTGCTGACTTGTTTATTATGTAACTTTTTTGATCGTGGCCGGAGAAGATGGGCTTGAATTAAGAAGGGGTTGGAGTTCTTACTTTGTTGTTTTTTTTAACTTGCTGCAATAGTAAAAGCTTTGTCCGTAGTTGCTTCTGCATCGTTTGTCTGAAAGAGAGGATTCTTTAAAGCAAATGCTTTTCATGCGCAGTAACTTGGTCTTTTTTGTCTCGATATGGATCGATGGGTTCTGTGAGAACCTCTTCCACGTTTTTCGTCTATCCCCCCTTATGTAGATTCATAGTCGGTTTAGCCTGAGAAAGTTTTTTTCACGGCTAAAGTTCTGCTGGCCTTTTATGCCCATATGCTGGGCGAATTCAGGGCAGCTATGTTTTTGTGACGGGTGCTTTGCACATTCAATCTCGATTAATTGGAAGTATCACTTGGACACCACTGAAGAGCCCACGGTTGAGAAGAAATAGGGAATAAATAAAGAAAGAAGCTGCTCAGAATACCTAACAACGATTCAGCGGCGCTGTAGTCCTTCTACAGCACCCCTACAGCGTCTCTACAGCACCTCTACAGCACCTCTACAGCACCTCTACAGCACCTCTACAGCACCTCTACAGCACCTCTACAGCACCTCTACAGCACCTCTAC